>NZ_SDFT01000070.1:0-18874 GCF_004916815.1 Pantoea sp. R102 | reverse complement strand
GCAGCGGCGGCAGCACCATCACCAGCAGTGCCAGCAGCATGATGGCCGGCGTGTAAAGGCGGCTGAAGCGATCGATAAAACGCTCCACCGGCGCGCGGTGACTTTCGGCCTCTTCAATCAGCTGCAGAATGCGGTCGATAGCGCTGTGGCCCGGCTGTGAGGTCACGCGCAGCGTCACCAGCCGATCCACGCTGGTGGCGCCTGCCATCACGGCATCGCCCGGCTGATGGGCCACCGGTAGCGATTCGCCGGTCAGGGCGCTTTCATCAAAGCTGGCGCTGGCGTGCAGCAGCTCGGCATCGGCGGGCAGACGACCGCCTGCCGCCACTTCAATCACATCGCCGGGCTTGAGCGCCGCCAGTGCCACCTGCTCACGCTGTGTGCCATTGACGCGCGTGGCGGTGTCCGGACGCAGCGCCATCAGCGCGGTGACGCCACGGCGCGCCCGCGCGGCGGCATAGGCTTCCAGCCGTTCTCCCAGCTGGAACAGCAGCAGCACCATGGCAGCTTCGGCGTGGGCGCCAATCACCAGCGCGCCCGCGGCGGCGAGGGTCATCAGGGTTTCAATGCTGAACGGTGAGCCGCTGCGTATGGCCTGCCATGCGCTGCGGGCTACCGGCGCCAGACCGACCAGCGTGGTAAGCACAAACAGGCGATCGCCCCACAGCGGCGTGAGCTGGCTCAGCAGCCAGCTGGCAATCATCAACAGCGTGAGCAGTATGAGCGAGGCATTATCGCGCCAGCGGCGCGCCGTCGGTGCGGGGTTCTCTGTGGATTTCAGGCTAAAGCCGGCATGGTTAACGGCCTGTTCAATAGCCGGACGAATATCGCTGTGCGCCTCCACCAGCAGATTTTCACTGGCGAATATCACCCGCGCGCTGGCGACCTGCGGCAGCTTTTGCACGGCGGTTTCGATTTTGCGGGCGCAGCTCGGGCAGTCCATGCCGGCAATCTGCCAGCGGAACTGATAGGACGCGGATGCGCGCCTGTCGCTGTCGGCGTCGCCGCCGCCGGGACTATCGTCATCGCTGGTGCAGCAGCCGCAATCACTGGACGCGGCCACCGGCTGCGCGGCGGAAATCTTCAGGGATGCAGGCTGAACGCTGCGTACCGCACACAGCGGTTTTGGCTGACGGTGTGATTTGCCACAGCGGCAAGAGTGGGCATGTTGATGCATGTGACCTCCGGTTGCAGAAGCGGGCCGATGCCCGCAGTCTGCATGCTACACTCTGGAGTGGACTCCAGAGTCAAGCGGTGAGGTCACTTTTTTCAGTACAGCCACAGTGAACGCACAATCATGAAGTGACCGGCAAAGTAGCAGGCGGCGACAATCGCGCTGTCAGCGCTGAAGCGGCGGCGATAGTGCGAGATAAACCACACGATGTTAGCCAGCAACAGTAGCACGGCACCCACCAGCAGCGAGAAACTGTAATCGGTCGGACGGAAGAAGTAATTTTCCGCCGCCATCCAGTTCATCACCAGCGTCATGCCAATCAGCGTACAAATCGGCCAGCGCAGCGTATCCAGTTTTGACCAGATAATGGCGATCACGATGATACCAATCACCAGGAAGGTGAGCGGAATCGGCCAGAAGAAGCTCATGGTCATGTGCGCGGCAAAGCTGATGGTGTACAGCAGATGCGAAAGGAAAAAGGCGCCGAGCGCATACAGCATCTGCTGACGCGGCAGCAGGGTTAACGCATCGCCCACCAGCGTGGCGACCAGGCCAGCCAGAATCAGGTAGTCGGTGGTGTTAAGCGTGGGAGCCTGCCACGCCCAGGCAACCAGCAACAGCAGCGTAACGGGTTTGAACAGCCAGCGCTGCCACTGCGGGCCGCGGTAGGAGGCATCGACATACAGCCAACCGGAAAAAAGGACTGCAAGGAAAGACCAAAGCATTTTTTCTCCCTTTTGTGAACGTGTCGCCCACATTGATGAATTTTCCCAAAATCGCGATCTCAGTTTAAGTTACTGGCGGCAAATGTGACAATCGGGCAACTCTGGTTGTATGCTTTGGCGTCTTTTATCTGTTAACCCCCGACGTAAAGTGCGAGAGAAAACATGAGCAAACCACCGCTAATCTTTTTTATCGTCCTGGCTGTAATTGCCATCCTGGCAACCCGTCAGTTTATCAAGCAGCGCCGCGAAGCCGCGGTCAACGACGCTTCACCGGTGCGCTCAATGAGTGTGGAAGTGAAAACCAAGCGAGAGTTTCCGGCCCCCAATCGCCGTTCGCGTCAGCGCGAAGAGATTGTGGCGGAAGAGATGAAGTATGAAGCCTGGTTCCATCCGCTGAACGGCGCCGGTGATTTTAAGGTCAACGTCAGCGCCAGCGATTATCACCAGATGGACAAAGGCGTGAAGGGCGAGCTGAAAATGCAGGGCACGCGCTTTGTCAGCTTTACCCCGGCGCAATAGGCACTAAAGCGCACGGGGCTGAAGCCGCGCGCGCTGTCTTGAGTTACGACGGATAGTGCTTTTTCTGCCACGCCAGCAGTTCAAATACGCCAAAGAAGAAGATTTTCGCCTGCGTGGCGCGGCTCAGCTTTGGCGCTTCCTTCGGCTGCGTGGCACGCAGCAGCACCAGCTGCAGGCCGTGCATCACCACCATAAAGAACAGCGCAACGTGGACAAAGTAGCGCAGCGGCGTCGGGAAGGGGTGCACCAGGTTAAGCAGCAGAAATGCCCAGACGCAAATCATCAGCAAACGTCCCAGATTAAGCCACATCATCGGTCTCCTGTTGGCGTTGATAGAGGCGATAGGCCACCTGACCGGCAATCTTCTCGCGATACAGATCCCAGTTAGCCGGGGCCAGCGGGGTGCCGTGTTCCACTTCGCTCTCAACATAAATCAGCGCGTGGGCGGCGAGCCAGCCATTGTTCTCCAGCAGCGTTAGCGTCTCCTGCAGCAGGCCTTTGCGGAACGGCGGATCAACAAACACCACGTCGAATGGCTCGCCAGGCTGGCTTAGCCACTGCAGCGTATTGGTCTGGACGACGCTGGCGTTACTGGCGCGCAGCGTGTGCAGGTTTTGCGTCAGCTGCTGCGCCACGTGACGTTCCAGTTCCAGCAGGGTTGCGGAGGCGGCATAGCGCGACAGCGCTTCTAAGCCCAGCGCGCCGCTGCCGGCATAGCAATCGAGGCAGCGCGCCTGCTGGATATCCGGCGCCAGCCAGTTGAATAGCGTTTCACGCACGCGATCGGTGGTCGGGCGCAGGCCGGCGCTGTCCGGCACCGGCAATTTGCGTCCGCGCCACTGTCCGCCAATCAGGCGAATCTGGCCTGCCGCGCCGCTGTTGCGGGGGGATTTACTCATTTCGCTCACAACTCGTCATAATTTGTTGCGTAGTTTAACGGGCGTAGCAGGCAGAAGAAACGTTAAAAAAGGGTGCTGTGGTGCGCTGGCAGGAAAGTGTTAGACTACTAAGTTGATAAAGCGGACGTAATTGCCTGATTTTTACGCCGCTCACGCGCGAAAAAGTGAATTTTTTATCCCCTGGGAACAGCGTGCTACCGGGAATAAGCCATCGAGGAGTGTGGTCACACAATGGCAAAAGAGAAAAAACGCGGCTTTTTTTCCTGGCTGGGCTTTGGCAAAGAAGAGCAGCAGCCAGCGGAAGAGCAGGCGCAGCAGCAGCCGACCGATCAACCGGCACCCGCCGCTGAAGAGAGCGCGTTAGCAAGCGCCGAAGCGCAGGCCGCCGAAACCGTGATCGTCACTGAGCAGGTGGCAGAACAGCAGGCCGAATCGCCGGTTCACGCCGACGCTGAAACGCATCCCGTTGCGGAAGCAGAAACCGCAGCCGAATCCGATGCTAACGCTGATGACGCAGAAATTGCTGCCGTCAGCGCGATTGAAGAAGAGGTACTGCCGGAAGATCATCCGCAGCCGGAGCTGATGCCGGTTGAAGAGGAGCCGCAGGCTGAAGAACTGATTATTGAAGCACCGGTTTTATCTGAGGCGCCTCAGCCAGAGGACGCAGAGGACGCAGACGCACCGCTGAGCGATGAAGAACTGGAAGCGCTGGCGTTAGCGGAAACCTATGCCGAAGACGCGGCAGAAGAGCGCGTGGCGACAGACACCGTGAGCGATCTCCCGCTGGCGGCTGCGCCGATTGTGGCCCAGGAGCAGGAGCGCCCCACCAAAGAGGGCTTCTTTGCCCGCCTGAAACGTAGCCTGGTCAAAACGCGTGAAAACCTCGGATCCGGCTTTATCAGCCTGTTCCGCGGCAAAAAAATCGATGACGAGCTGTTTGAAGAGCTGGAAGAGCAGCTGCTGATTGCCGATGTCGGCGTGGAAACCACGCGCCGCATCATCACCAGCCTGACGCAGCAGGCCAGCCGTAAGCAGCTGCGCGATGCTGAAGCGCTGTATGGCCTGCTGAAGGCTGAAATGGCCGGCATTCTGGAAAAGGTCGATGCCCCGCTGGACGTGGCGGGCAAAACGCCGTTCGTTATCCTGATGGTCGGCGTTAACGGCGTGGGTAAAACCACCACCATCGGTAAGCTGGCGCGTCAGTATCAGGCGCAGGGCAAGTCCGTCATGCTGGCGGCGGGTGACACCTTCCGCGCGGCGGCGGTAGAGCAGCTGCAGGTCTGGGGCCAGCGCAACAATATTCCGGTGGTCGCGCAGCATACAGGCGCGGATTCTGCGTCGGTTATTTTTGACGCCATCCAGGCGGCGAAATCGCGCCACGTTGACGTGCTGATCGCCGATACCGCCGGCCGCCTGCAGAACAAAGCGCACCTGATGGAAGAGCTGAAGAAAATTACCCGCGTGATGAAGAAGCTGGACGAAGAGGCACCGCATGAGGTGATGCTGACGATTGACGCCAGCACCGGCCAGAACGCCATCAGCCAGGCGAAGCTGTTCCACGAAGCGGTCGGCCTGACCGGTATCACCCTGACCAAGCTCGACGGCACCGCAAAAGGTGGCGTGATCTTCTCGGTGGCCGATCAGTTTGGCATTCCGATTCGTTATATCGGTGTCGGGGAAGGCATCGAAGATTTACGGCCGTTTAAGGCCGCCGACTTTATTGAGGCACTGTTTGCCCGAGAGGAATAATTGGCATGATTCGCTTTGAAGAGGTCAGTAAGGCTTATCTGGGAGGACGCCAGGCGCTGCAGGGCGTGGATTTCCATTTGCGTCCCGGTGAGATGGCGTTTCTGACCGGCCACTCAGGCGCGGGGAAAAGTACCTTACTGAAGCTGATTTGTGGCATTGAGCGCCCGAGCGCCGGGCAAATCTGGTTCAGCGGTCACGATATTTCCCGGCTGCGTCACAGCGAAGTGCCTTTCCTGCGCCGCCAGATCGGCATGATTTTCCAGGATCACCACCTGCTGATGGATCGTTCGGTCTACGACAACGTGGCGATCCCGCTGATTATTTCCGGCGCCAGCGGCGAGGATATTCGCCGTCGCGTGTCGGCGGCGCTGGACAAAGTCGGCCTGCTCGACAAAGCAAAAAGTTATCCGATTCAGCTCTCTGGCGGTGAACAGCAGCGCGTCGGCATTGCCCGCGCGGTAGTGAATAAACCGGCGGTGCTGCTGGCGGATGAACCGACCGGTAACCTCGATAACGCGCTGTCAGAAGATATTTTGCGCCTGTTTGAAGAGTTCAACCGCGTGGGCGTTACGGTACTGATGGCGACGCACGACATCGGGCTGATCGCACGCCGCAATTATCGCGTGATGACGCTTAATCAGGGACGTCTGCACGGAGGCCACGATGGTCAATAAACGTAACAAGCGTCCGGCTGCGCCGAAAGCGGCGAAGCAGCCGTCAAAGAGCAAAGCGCTGAAGGGCGGCTGGCAGGAGCAGTGGCGCTACGCGTGGCGCGGTACGCTGTCCGACATGTATCGTCAGCCGCTGGCGACGCTGCTGACGGTAATGGTGATCGCGATTTCGCTGACGCTGCCCAGCGTGTGCTACATGGTGTGGAAAAACGTCAGCCAGGCCGCCGCGCAGTGGTATCCGGCGCCGCAGCTGACGGTTTACCTCGACAAAGCGCTGGATGACACGGCGGCAGAGAACGTGACCGCCGAGCTGAAAAAGCTCGATGGCGTTGACAAGGTGAACTACCTGACGCGTGAAGAGGCGCAAAGCGAGTTCCGCAACTGGTCCGGCTTTGGTGGTGCGATGGATATGCTGGAGCAGAACCCGCTGCCGGCGGTGGCGATCATCACGCCGAAGCTGAACTTCCAGAACTCCGATACCATGGCCAATCTGCGCGATCGCGTGGCGAAAGTGCAGGGCGTGGATGAAGTGCGCATGGATGACAGCTGGTTTGCGCGTTTAGCCGCACTCACCGGGCTGGTGGGGCAGGTGGCGTCAATGATCGGCCTGCTGATGGTGGTGGCGGTGTTCCTGGTGATTGGCAACAGCGTGCGTCTGAGCATTTTTGCCCGGCGCGACACCATCAACGTGCAGAAGCTGATTGGCGCGACCGATGGCTTTATTCTGCGACCCTTCCTCTACGGCGGCGCGCTGCTCGGTTTCAGCGGTGCGGTGCTGTCGCTGATTCTGTCGGAAGTGCTGGTGCTGCGCCTGCAGTCGGTGGTGGCGCAGGTCGCCTCCGTCTTCGGTACCAGCTTCGCGCTGGAGGGCTTTTCGTGGGATGAAGGTCTGCTGCTGCTGTTAATCGCGGCCATCATCGGCTGGATTGCCGCCTGGCTGGCGACGGTGCAACATTTACGTCGTTTTACGCCGCAGTAACCCATAGCAACGATTTTTTGATATACTCTTCCTCTGCTGCCGACGACCTGGGAGCAGAGGATTTCTCCGATTTCCCCCGCCGTCATCTGTGTGTAAAATATTCACTGCTATAATTGAACTTGTGGATAACTTTGACGTCCAAGTAGCACAGATTGCTTTTTGTTTTCACGCGTCGTTGACATAATGTAACGGCTGCGCAGGGAAACGAGCAGCAAGTCCATTGAATTTGTGAGGGTTTGAATGACCAAAGAAATGCAAACTTTAGCGATTGCTCCTCTGGGCAACCTGGAATCTTACGTCCGGGCTGCTAACAACTGGCCGGTATTAACGGCAGAAGAGGAAAAAGCACTGGCTGAGCGGCTGCATTACCAGGGCGATCTGGATGCAGCTAAGACGCTGATCCTGTCTCACCTGCGCTTTGTTGTTCATATCGCTCGTAACTATTCCGGTTACGGCCTGCCGCAGGCGGACCTGATCCAGGAAGGTAACATCGGCCTGATGAAGGCGGTGCGTCGCTTCAACCCGGAAGTCGGGGTGCGTCTGGTGTCGTTTGCCGTGCACTGGATCAAAGCGGAGATTCACGAATACGTGCTGCGTAACTGGCGTATCGTGAAAGTTGCCACCACCAAAGCACAGCGCAAACTGTTCTTTAACCTGCGTAAAACCAAGCAGCGTCTCGGCTGGTTCAATCAGGATGAAGTCGAAATGGTGGCGCGCGAGCTGGGTGTCAGCAGCAAAGACGTGCTGGAAATGGAGTCGCGCATGGCGGCCCAGGATATGACCTTCGACATGTCATCTGATGACGATGCGGGCGAAGGCAAGCCGATGGCACCGGTGCTGTATTTGCAGGATAAAACCTCTGACTTTGCCGACGGCATTGAAGAGGATAACTGGGATGCGCACGCCGCTGACAAGCTGAGCGATGCAATGCTGAGCCTTGATGAGCGTAGCCAGCACATTATCCGCGCCCGCTGGCTGGATGATGACAACAAAACCACGCTGCAGGAGCTGGCCGACCAGTACGGTGTGTCTGCCGAGCGCGTGCGTCAGCTAGAAAAGAACGCCATGAAGAAACTGCGTATGGCGATTGAAGCCTGATTAACGGCTGACAGATAAATGGGCGACCAGCGGGTCGCCCTTTTTTATGCGCGCAATAACCTGCGATGACGTATGACCTGTGCGGATTACAGCACGGTCGCCATGAATGGCGACCCTACAGGACACGCATGCATATGCATCGTTAATCACGACCCCACGCAATCTGTACACTCGTTCGCAATCCCCGTAGGGTGCGCATTCATGCGCACCGCTCTGCACGGCGTAAAATCGCCGCTTAACGCACCCACCCGTCGCTCTGCGCGCGAAAGCCACACGCCTGCATAAACGCCGCGCGCACGCGCTGATCGTCTTCGCCGTCATCGGCAACCCACCAGTGATCCAGCGCGCTGTTCTGCGCTATCGTCTCTTCCAGCAGATATTGCCCTACGCCGCGCCGCCGCGTGACTTCACGCACTTCCAGCTGCGTAATCTTACCCAGCGTGCCGCGAATCTCCAGCCGCAGCGCCCCAAGCAGGCGATCGTTAAAGCGCGCTGCATACAGCCGCTGCGCTTCACTGAGGCTGGCTTCCAGCTGCGCGATATCCTGTTGCGGCCAGACTTTGGCTAAATCCAGTCGATCCTGCGGCGTCAGCGTGCTGATGCGCTGAATAGTGAGCTTCATAACCCTTACCTGTACTGGCAGAAAGGCCTTAGTGTAGCGAATTTAGACAGTCAGAGCGCTGTCACTTTTTTGCGATGAAAAGAGGTCAAATGCCAGCCACTTTGCCAGGATTGTGGAGTAAGCCAGCATCGATCGCTGAAAAAGCCAGCATAACGCGCTGGCCTGGTGGTGAAAAACCGGCCATAAAAACCAGAGTAATCTGCTGTTCCCGTCAGCTTTTACTGAATATGTCAGTTGATTTACAGAAGAAAGTTCCTGTTTAATAACCTGAAAAATAAAGTCTTCTTAACAAAAAATGCCAGAAAAGAGCGCTAACTCATTATTCTCAAATCAGTTTTGCTCTTTGACTGGCAGATAAATAACCAATCACAACAGACACGACACAACAGATGGGGAAGTTCGCATGAAAATGAGTAAAGGACGCGCATTACTGGCGGGTTGCGTAGCGCTGGCGATGAGCCATGCGGTACTGGCGAAAGACATCAAAATTGCGATTGTCGGTGCGGCAACCGGCCCGGTGGCGCAGTACGGTGATATGCAGTTCACCGGTGCGGCCCAGGCGATCAAGGACATCAACGCCAAAGGCGGCGTAAACGGCGACAAGCTGGTTGGCGTAGAATATGACGACGCCTGTGACCCGAAACAGGCGGTTGCGGTGGCCAACAAAGTGGTCAATGACGGTATCAAATACGTTATCGGCCACCTGTGCTCCTCCTCCACTCAGCCAGCATCAGACATTTATAACGATGAAGGCATTCTGATGATCACCCCGGCGGCTACCGCGCCTGAACTGACCGCGCGCGGCTATGCCGACGTGATGCGTACCACCGGTCTGGATTCCGATCAGGGCCCGACCGCGGCCAACTACATCCTCGATCAGATCAAACCAAAACGTATTGCCGTGGTACATGACAAGCAGCAGTACGGTCAGGGCCTGGCGGAATCCGTGCAGAAAACCCTGAAGGCGAAAGGCGGCAACGTAGTGCTGTTCGAAGGGATCACCGCTGGCGATAAAGACTTCTCCACGCTGATTGCGCGCCTGAAGAAAGAGAATGTTGACTTCGTTTACTACGGCGGTTACTACCCGGAGCTGGGCCAGATTCTGCGTCAGGCTAAAACGGCCGGTCTGAAAGCCGGCTTTATGGGACCAGAAGGGGTCGGCAACGCTTCCCTGTCTAACATCGCGGGTGACGCCTCTGAAGGCCTGTACGTGACGCTGCCGAAGCGCTACGACCAGCTGCCAGACAACAAAGCGATTGTGGACGCGATCAAAGCCAACAGCGCATCAAACCGCAAAGATCCAACCGGCCCGTTCGTCTGGACCACCTATGCAGCTATTCAGTCACTGGTGGCGGGCATTGAGCGCAGCAAAAGCGATGAGCCTGATGCGATTGCTAAAAACCTGAAAGAGGGTGCGCCGGTGCCCACCGTGATGGGTAACCTGAGCTGGGACCAGAAGGGCGATCTGAAGGGCTTCGAATTTGGCGTCTTCAAATGGCACAAAGACGGTTCTTCTACCGCAGTTAAGTAAGCACGCTCCTGAATTGTCCCTCTCCTGATGGGCGAGGGCAGGGTGCGGCACCGCGCGCACGCGCTGAATGAGGCGCTGCGACGCGGTGCTCTCACCCTAACCCGGTGCCGAACGCACCGGGGATTTCCCGTTTACATGCAGGTCCTCACTATGTCCGAGCAGTTTCTCTATTTCATTCAGCAGATGTTCAACGGGGTCACCCTCGGGAGCACCTACGCGCTGATCGCCATCGGTTACACCATGGTTTACGGCATCATCGGCATGATCAACTTCGCCCACGGCGAGGTGTACATGATCGGCAGCTATGTCTCCTTTATCGTGATTGCCGCCCTGATGATGATGGGTATCGACACCTCGTGGCTGATGATTGCCGCCGGGTTCGTGATGGCGGTGATTATCTCCAGCGCCTATGGCTGGAGCATTGAGCGCGTGGCGTATAAGCCGGTGCGCTCCTCCAAACGCCTGATCGCGCTGATCTCGGCGATTGGTATGTCGATCTTTCTGCAGAACTACGTCAGCCTGACGCAGGGCTCGCGCGATCTGGCGCTGCCCAGCCTGATCACCGGCCAGTGGACGCTGGGTGAGAGCAACGGCTTTGCCGCCACGCTCACCACCATGCAGCTGGTTATCTGGGTCGTCACCTTCCTCGCGATGCTGGCGCTGACGCTGTTCATTCGTTATTCGCGCATGGGCCGCGCCTGCCGTGCCTGCGCTGAAGATCTGAAAATGGCCAGCCTGCTGGGCATCAACACCGACCGCGTGATCTCACTGACCTTTGTGATCGGCGCAGCGATGGCGGCCGTGGCTGGCGTGCTGCTGGGGCAGTTTTACGGCTCCATCAACCCGTTCATCGGCTTTATGGCCGGCATGAAAGCCTTTACCGCGGCGGTACTGGGCGGCATCGGCAGCATTCCGGGCGCGATGATTGGCGGCCTGGTGCTGGGCATTGCGGAAGCGCTGACATCAGCCTATCTGTCGACCGAATATAAAGACGTGGTGTCGTTCGCGCTGCTGATCGTGGTGCTGCTGGTGATGCCAACCGGTATCCTTGGCCGTCCGGAGGTGGAGAAAGTATGAAACGCCTCGGTCTGGTTAACGCCGTGGTCTCCACGGTGATGCTGCTGGTACTCGCCAGCTTCTTTATGGGTATGCGCCTCGATCTCGACGGCACCAAACTGGTGGTGGCGAATGCGGGCGCCGTGCGCTGGAACTGGATCTTCCTCGGCTGCGCAGTGGTGTTTGTGTTCCAGCTGCTGCGTCCGCTGTTGCAGGGCAAGCTCAAACGCAGTGGCAAAGGGCTGGTGCTGCCGGGTTTTGACGGTTCGACACCAAAACAAAAGCTGCTGATGCTGCTGGTGATTGTTGCCGCCGTCGCCTGGCCCTTCTTCGTGTCGCGCGGCAGCGTGGATATTGCCACCCTGACGCTGATCTACGTGATGCTCGGCCTCGGCCTGAATGTGGTAGTGGGCCTGTCCGGCCTGCTGGTGCTGGGCTACGGCGGCTTTTACGCCATCGGTGCTTACACCTTTGCGCTGCTGAATCACTATTACGGCTTTGGCTTCTGGGAGAGTCTGCCGCTGGCGGGTATTGTCGCCGGTGCCTTTGGCCTGCTGCTGGGCTTCCCGGTGCTGCGGCTGCGCGGTGACTATCTGGCGATTGTGACGCTCGGCTTTGGTGAGATCGTGCGTATTCTGCTGCTGAACAGCACATCAATCACTGGCGGTCCCAATGGAATCGCGCAGATCCCCAAGCCGAGCCTGTTTGGTATTGAATTTGGCCGGCGCGTCAGTGAAGGCGGCTGGACCACCTTCCACGAGCTGACGGGCCTGGCGTACGATCCCAATCACCGCGTGATTTTCCTTTATCTGGTGGCGCTGCTGCTGGTGGTGCTGACGCTGTTCGTCATCAATCGTCTGCTGCGCATGCCGCTGGGGCGCGCGTGGGAAGCGCTGCGTGAAGATGAGATCGCCTGCCGTTCGCTCGGTCTCAGCCCAACGCGCATCAAGCTGACGGCCTTTACCATCAGCGCGGTGTTCGCCGGTTTCGCCGGTACGCTGTTTGCCGCGCGTCAGGGCTTTGTCAGCCCGGAATCTTTCACCTTTGTCGAGTCCGCGTTTGTGCTGGCGATTGTGGTGCTGGGCGGCATGGGTTCGCAGCTGGCGGTGATCCTGGCCGCGATTCTGCTGGTGGTGTCGCGCGAGCTGATGCGTGATTTGAACGAGTACAGCATGCTGGTGCTCGGTGGGTTGATGGTGCTGATGATGATCTGGCGTCCGCAGGGGCTGCTGCCGATGAAGCGTCCGCACCTGAAGCTGAAACAGGCAAAACAAGGAGAGCAGGCATGAGTCAGCCTTTATTAGCCGTTGAAGGCCTGATGATGCGCTTCGGCGGCCTGCTGGCCGTCAACAACGTGGCGCTGGAACTGCATCCGCAGGAGATCGTCTCGCTGATTGGCCCGAACGGGGCGGGGAAAACCACGGTATTCAACTGCCTGACCGGTTTCTATAAGCCAACGGGCGGCACCATCAAACTGCGCGATCAGCCATTGCAGGGCCTGCCGGGGCAGAAGATCGCGCGCATGGGCGTGGTGCGAACTTTTCAGCACGTGCGCCTGTTCCGTGAGATGACGGTGATTGAAAACCTGCTGGTGGCGCAGCATCAGCATCTGAAAAGCGGCGTGTTCTCCGGGCTGTTTAAAACCCCGGCGTTCCGGCGCGGCGAGAGCGAAGCGCTGGACCGCGCGGCCAGCTGGCTGGAGCGCATTGGCCTGCTGGATCTGGCTAACCGCCAGGCCGGCAACCTGGCTTACGGCCAGCAGCGCCGGCTGGAGATCGCCCGCTGCATGGTGACGCGTCCGGAAATCCTGATGCTCGACGAACCAGCCGCCGGCCTCAACCCGCGCGAAACGCACGAGCTGGATGAGCTGATCGCTGAACTACGCGGCGAACACAAGGTGACGGTGTTGCTGATTGAACACGATATGAAACTGGTGATGGGCATTTCTGACCGTATTTATGTGGTGAATCAGGGAACGCCGCTGGCCAACGGTACGCCGGAAGAAGTGCGTAACAACCCGGATGTGATCCGTGCTTATTTAGGTGAGGCATAACATGGCGAACCCGATTTTAACTTTACAGGGCGTCAGTGCACACTATGGCCCGATCCAGGCACTGCATAACATTAATCTGCACATCAGTCAGGGCGAAATCGTGACGCTGATTGGCGCGAACGGCGCGGGTAAAACCACGCTGCTCGGTACGCTGTGTGGCGAACCGCGCGCTACCAGCGGCACCATCACCTTTGATGGCAAAACCATTACCGACTGGCAGACGGCAAAAATCATGCGTGAAGCGATTGCCATCGTACCGGAAGGCCGGCGCGTATTTTCGCGCATGACGGTGGAAGAGAACCTGGCGATGGGCGGCTTTTTCGCGACGCGTCAGCAGTATCAGGAGCGCATTGAGCGCGTTTATCAGCTGTTCCCCCGGCTGGCGGAGCGCAAAGTGCAGCGCGCCGGCACCATGTCCGGCGGTGAGCAGCAGATGCTGGCGATTGGCCGCGCCCTCATGAGCCAGCCGCGCCTGCTGCTGCTGGACGAGCCGTCGCTGGGTCTGGCGCCGATCATTATCCAGCAGATTTTCGACACCATCGAACAGCTGCGTAAAGAGGGCATGACCATCTTCCTCGTCGAGCAGAACGCCAACCAGGCGCTGAAGCTGGCCGATCGCGGTTACGTGCTGGAGAACGGCCACGTGGTGCTGGAGGATAGCGGTGAAGCGTTGTTGTCCAATGAAGCGGTGAGAAGCGCGTATTTAGGCGCCTGACCTGGCTTACTTGTCAGATTGCGGTTGGGCAGTGCTCGCCATCCTCACGTACTAGATGTACGCTGCGGTGGCTGCGCGCTGTCCGCCCGTAATCTGACTGCGCCGCCGACGGTCATTAACCTGAGTGCGGAATAACAAATAATTCTCACCCACTTACACTCCATCGTCCCTGCGCTTACCCCGTCATATTCCCGTCATAATCCTGTTATTTTTCCGTCATTTCCCCGTGTCATGTTACTTCGCGAACAAAAAATGCGTGATATCGCGCGCGCCACAAGCACAGGAAACCCTTATGTCCGCTTTTACGCTTCGTCCCCGCCTGATGAGTCTGCTGCTCGGTCTGGCGATCAGCGGTAATGCGCTGGCTGCTACCGAAATCCCTTTCTGGCACTCCATGGAAGGCGAGTTAGGCAAAGAAGTCGATTCTCTGGCACAGCGTTTTAACCAGGCTCACCCGGATTACAAAATCGTTCCGACCTACAAAGGCAACTACGAGCAGAGCCTGGCCGCGGGTATCGCTGCGGTGCGCAGCGGTAAGGCACCGGCCATTCTGCAGGTTTACGAAGTGGGCACCGCCACCATGATGGCCTCTAAAGCCATCGTGCCGGTGCATGAAGTGTTTAAAGACGCCGGCGTGCCGATGGACCCGAAACAGTTTGTTCCTGCGGTTGCCGGTTACTACAGCGACAGCAACGGCCAGCTGATCTCACAGCCGTTTAACAGCTCCACGCCGGTGCTGTACTACAACAAAGACGCGTTCAAAAAAGCCGGTCTTAACCCGGATCAGCCACCGAAAACCTGGCAGGCGCTGGCGCAGGATGCCGCCGCGCTGCGTAAAGCCGGCATGAGCTGCGGCTATGCCAGCGGCTGGCAGGGCTGGATTCAGATCGAAAACTTCAGCGCCTGGCATGGCCTGCCGGTTGCCACCAAAAACAACGGCTTTGACGGTACCGACGCGGTGCTGGAGTTCAACAAACCCGTGCAGGTGCGCCACATCCAGCTGCTGGAAGAGATGAATAAGAAAGGTGATTTCACCTACTTTGGCCGTAAAGATGAGTCGACGTCCAAGTTCTACAACGGCGACTGCGGTATCACCACCGCCTCATCCGGTTCGCTGGCCGACATTAAGCATTACGCCAAATTCAACTTTGGCGTGGGCATGATGCCGTACGATGACACCGTGCCGAACGCACCGCAGAACGCCATTATCGGTGGCGCCAGCCTGTGGGTGATGAAAGGCAAAGATGCAGCGACGTACAAAGGCGCGGCGGAGTTCATGAAGTTCCTCGCCCAGCCGGATATCGCGGCAGAATGGCACCAGAAAACCGGTTATCTGCCGATCACTACCGCGGCTTATGAGCTGACCAAACAGCAGGGCTTCTATGACAAAAACCCGGGCGCCGACATCGCCACGCGGCAGATGCTGAATAAAGATCCGCTGCCGTTCACCAAAGGGATGCGTCTGGGCAACATGCCGCAGATTCGTACCATCGTCGACGAAGAGCTGGAAGGCGTGTGGACCGGCAAACAGTCGCCACAGGCAGCGCTGGACAACGCGGTGAAACGCGGCAACGAACTGCTGCGTCGCTTTGAACAGCAAGTGAAGTAACTCCGTAATGGCGGGATGGACGGTAAGTCCGTCCCGCTGTCTCTTTCTGACGAGCCTGCTATGTCCTCATCATCACGTCCGGTTTTCCGCGCCCGTTTGTTGCCGTATCTGCTGGTGGCCCCGCAGCTGGCGATCACCGCGATCTTTTTTCTCTGGCCCGCCGGAGAGGCGCTGTGGTACTCGCTGCAAAGCATCGATCCGTTTGGCATCTCCAGCACCTTTGTCGGTCTTGATAACTTCCGCCGCCTGTTCAGTGACGACTACTACCTTGATTCGTTCTGGACCACCCTCGTGTTTAGCGCACTGGTGACGGTATGCGGCATGACATTCTCGCTGCTGCTGGCGGCACTGGTGGATTACGTTATCCGGCTGAAAAAGCTCTATCAGACGCTGCTGCTGCTGCCCTATGCGGTGGCGCCGGTAGTTGCGGCGGTGCTATGGATGTTCCTGTTCAATCCGGGGCTGGGGCTGTTCAGCCATCTGCTGAACCAGCTTGGCTACAACTGGAACTATGCGCAGAACAGCGGTCAGGCGATGTTCCTGATTGTACTTGCGTCGATCTGGCAGCAAATGAGCTACAACTTCCTGTTTTTCTTTGCCGCGCTGCAGTCCATTCCTAAATCGCTGGTGGAAGCCGCGGCGATTGACGGTGCCGGACCGGTGCGCCGTTTCTTTAATCTGTCGCTGCCGCTGATTACGCCGGTCAGCTTTTTCCTGCTGGTGGTGAATCTGGTTTACGCCTTTTTCGACACCTTCCCGGTGATCGATGCCGCCACCGGCGGCGGGCCGGTACAGGCCACCACCACGCTGATCTACAAAATCTACCGCGAAGGCTTCACCGGACTCGATCTCTCGTCGTCCGCCGCGCAGTCGGTGGTGCTGATGTTGCTGGTTATCGGCCTGACCATTCTGCAATTCCGCTTTGTCGAGCGTAAGGTGCAATACCAATGATTGAAAACCGACGCGGGCTGGATATCTTCGCCCACACGCTGCTGGCGCTGGGGGTGCTGACCATTCTGTTCCCGCTGTACGTGGCGTTTGTCGCCGCGACGCTGGATAACAACGCGGTGTATCAGGTGCCGATGACGCTGGTGCCGGGCCCGCATCTCATCGACAACATCACCCACATCTGGCGCGATGGCGTCAACGGCAGCGCGGCGTTTGGCCTGATGATGCTGAACAGCCTGATCATGGCGCTGGGCATCACCGTGGGCAAAATCACGGTGTCGATGCTCTCGGCGTTTGCGCTGGTGTGGTTTCGCTTTCCGCTGCGCACGCTGTTTTTCTGGCTGATCTTTATCACCCTGATGCTGCCGGTAGAAGTGCGTATTTTCCCGACGGTGGAGGTGATCTCCACGCTGCACATGCTGGACAGTTACAGCGGTCTGACATTGCCGCTGATGGCCTCCGCGACCGCCACGTTCCTGTTCCGCCAGTTTTTTATGTCGCTGCCGGATGAGCTGATTGAAGCGGCGCGCATTGACGGCGCCAGTCCGATGCGTTTTTTCTGGGATATCGTGCTGCCGCTGTCAAAAACCAATCTCGCCGCGCTGTTTGTCATCACCTTTATTTACGGCTGGAACCAGTATCTGTGGCCGCTGCTGATCATCAACGATGCCGGCCTGAGCACTGCCGTGGCGGGGGTGAAAAGTATGATCAACACCAGCGGCGGTCCGACGCAGTGGAACGAAGTGATGGCGGCGATGTTATTAACCCTGATCCCACCGGTGGTGGTGGTGCTTGTGATGCAGCGCGCTTTTGTGCGTGGCCTGGTGGAGAGTGAGAAATAGATGGCAGCGGTAACCCTTCAGACCGTGACGAAATCGTATGACGGCAAAAACCAAATCATTCAGCCGCTGAACATCACCATCAATGACGGTGAATTTATGGTGATGGTCGGCCCATCCGGCTGTGGAAAATCGACGCTGCTGCGCATGGTGGCCGGGCTGGAGCGCGTCACGTCGGGCGATATCTACATCGATGATCGGCGCGTCACCGACATGGAGCCGAAAGATCGCGGCATCGCCATGGTATTCCAGAATTACGCGCTCTACCCGCACATGACGGTGGGAGAAAACATGGCTTACGGCCTGAAGATCCGCGGCATGGGCAAGGAACAGATTACCCAGCGGGTGATGGATGCGGCGCGCAGTCTGGAGCTTGATCACCTGTTGCAGCGCCGTCCGCGCGAGCTCTCCGGCGGCCAGCGTCAGCGCGTGGCCATGGGCCGCGCCATCGTGCGGGAACCGGCGGTGTTTCTGTTTGATGAGCCGCTGTCGAACCTGGATGCGCGCCTGCGCGTGCAGATGCGTCTGGAGCTTCAGCAACTGCACCGCCGGCTGAAAACCACCAGCCTGTACGTCACGCACGATCAGGTTGAAGCCATGACGCTGGCGCAGCGCGTGATGGTGATGAATAAAGGCGTGGTGGAGCAGGTGGGCACGCCGGTGGAGGTGTATGAGCGTCCGGCCAGTCAGTTTGTTGCGTCGTTCATCGGCGCGCCGGCGATGAACCTGCTACCCGGTCAGATCAACAGCGATGGCTCGCGCTTTACGCTCGACGCGCTCAACAGCCTGCCGCTCGGCGCCGGCAAAGCGCGATGGGCCAACCGTCCGCTGACGCTCGGCATTCGTCCCGAGCATATTCAGCTCAGCAGCCGTGAGGCCGGCGGTGTGCCGCTGGTGGTGGATACGCTGGAGATCCTCGGCGCGGACAATCTTGCGCATGGCCACATTGGCAATACGCGGCTGGTGGTGCGTTTGCCGCACAGCGAGCGGCCACAGGCTGGCAGCAGCCTGTGGCTACAACTGCCGCCAGATGCGTTACACTTCTTCGATTCTACCCATGGAAAGCGTCTGGAATGAGTGTAAAAAACTGGCCCTATCCGCACATTGTTGCGCATCGCGGCGGCGGCAAGCTGGCCCCGGAAAACACCCTGGCGGCGATTGATGTCGGCGCGCACTACGGTCATACCATGATCGAATTCGACGCCAAACTGTCACAGGATAAGCAGATTTTCCTGCTGCACGATGACACGCTGGACCGCACCAGCAATGGCTGGGGCGTGGCGGGCGATCTGCCGTGGCAGCAGCTGGCGCAGCTGGATGCCGGCAGCTGGTTTAGCCGTGAATTTGACGGTGAGCCGCTGGCATTGCTGAGCGAGGTGGCCGCGCGCTGCCGCCAGCATCGGATGATGGCCAACATTGAGATCAAACCCAGCAGCGGTACCGAGGTGGAAACCGGACGTGATGTAGCGCTGGCCGCACGAACGCTGTGGCAGGGACAAACGGCACCGCTGCTGTCCTCGTTCTCGTACGCGGCGCTGGAAGCGGCGATGCAGGCCGCGCCGGAGCTGCCGCGCGGCCTGCTGCTGGATGAGTGGCACGACGACTGGCAGGCGCTGACCGCCGCGCTCGACTGCGTCTCCATCCATTTAAATCATCGCTTGCTGGACGCCGGACGCACCGCCGCGCT
>NZ_SDFT01000006.1:0-9677 GCF_004916815.1 Pantoea sp. R102 | reverse complement strand
GCTCGCGCGTGCTGGCGGATGCGCCGCCCGCCGCGCGCGACGCGCATATCGTGCAGCAGCTGAAACAGGCCGGTGCCGCTATCGTCGGCAAAACCAACATGACCGAGTTCGCTTTTTCCGGGCTCGGTATCAATCCGCACTACGGCACGCCAGCTAACCCATGGCAGCGCGGCGAAAAACGCATTCCCGGCGGTTCTTCATCCGGCGCGGCGGTGGCGGTGGCCGACGGCATGTGCCTCGCGGCGGTCGGCACGGACACCGGCGGCTCGGTGCGGATACCGGCGGCGCTGTGTGGGCTGACCGGCTTCAAACCCAGCGCCAGCCGCATCAATCAGGCTGGCACGCTACCGCTATCGGCGGCACTCGACAGTATTGGCGTAATTGCCCATGACGTGCGCAGCTGCTGGCTGCTCGACAGCGTCATCGCCGATCGGCCTTTGCAGCTGGCAGAGCGTGATATCACGCGGGCGCACTTTGCGATTCCACAGACCCGGGTGCTGGACGGGCTGGATCTCGCGGTCAGCCAGGCGTGGCACCACGCGCTGGCACAGCTGCGCGCGCAGGGTGCCACGCTCACCGAGCTGCCGCTGTCTGAACTGGCGGAACTGGAAACCATGAACGCCCGTGGCGGCATCACCGCCTGGGAAGCCTGGCAGTGGCATCAGTCGCTGCTGCAGTCGCACGCGGCGGGTTATGACCCGCAGGTGCGGATGCGCATTGAGCGCGGCGCGTTGCTGAATGAGGACGACGCACAACTGTTGTATCAGCAGCGCGCCGACTGGCGGCAGCGGGTGGAGCAGGCGGTGGCACCGTTCGATGGCCTGCTGCTGCCCACCGTGCCGCTGATTGCGCCGACCATCGCCGAACTCGACGACGCGGAGCGCTATCGCCAGGTCAACCTGCTGATGCTGCGCAACACCAGCGTGATCAACATGCTGGACGGCTGCGCCATCTCCCTGCCTTGTCATCAGCCCGGCAGTGCGCCGGTGGGTCTGATGCTGGCCGCCACCCATGGCAACGATGCCGCGCTGCTCAGCTGGGCGCTGGCGCTTGAATCCATCCTGCAACGGAGTCTCTGAAAATGACACATCCTCACGGCATGCTGTTCGTCGCCACCAACGTCGCCGCTGAAAACGAAGCTGATTTCAATCAATGGTATGACCATGAACATGTCGCCGAGCGCGTCGCCATTGACGGCTTTCTCAGCGGCACGCGCTATCAGGCGCTGGATGCTGAACGCAAGTACCTCGGACTGTATGAAACCTGCTCGCTGGAAACCTTCACCAGCGCCGATTACTACGCCGCCTTCACGCGCCAGACGCCGTGGTCGGTAAAAAACCTGGATCGGATGATCAAACCGATGCGCCGCGTGTGTGCCATCACTCAGCAGCACGGTCAGGGCAGCGGCAGCCACCTTGCGGTGCTGACGCTACAGGCTGGCATTGAAACTGCAACGCTCAACGCCTGGCAGCAGCAGGTTGCCACGGTGCCGGGCTATATCGCCTCGCGCTTACTCACGCCGGACACCACGCTGAGCACGCCGCTGCCACAGGAAGATCGGGCGCAGCGCGCCATGCGGCCAATGCTGCTGCTCAGCTGTTCGTGCGCCGATGCCTGCCAGACACTGGCGGCCGCCGCGTCACAGGCGCTCAATGCCCGCGCTGAATTTTATGCGCTTAGCTGGCAGCTCACTAAACAGGAGATGGCTCATGGCGAATACTGATTCAACTCTGCCGCACGCCGCGCGTGCCGCAGCAGGGAAAACCCACACCGGCCGTCTTGCCGCGGCCAGCTCCATCGGCACCGCGCTGGAGTGGTACGACTTTACCGTTTACAACATCATGGCGGCGCTGGTGTTTAACCATGTGTTTTTCCCCAGTTTCGACCCGCTGGTCGGCACCATTCTGGCGTTTTCAACTTACGCCGTGGGTTATGTGTCGCGTCCGGTGGGCGGTTTTATCTTTGGCCATCTCGGGGATGTCGCCGGGCGCAAGGCGGTCTTGATCACCACGCTGGTGATCATGGGCGTGACCACGGCGCTGATGGGCATGCTGCCCGGTTATGCGCTGTGGGGCATCTGGAGCCCGATTCTGCTGGTGGCGCTGCGCTTTGTGCAGGGCATCGCGCTGGGCGGCGAATGGGCCGGCGCGGTGTTGCTCTCCATGGAGCACGGCGAAGCCAGTAAGCGCGGGCGTAACGCCTCGTTCGCCCAGGTCGGGCCTTCCTGCGGCACGCTGATTGGCACCGGTTTTATCACTTTAGTGACGTTGTCACTCAGCGGCGAACAGTTTCAGGAGTGGGGCTGGCGCATCCCGTTCCTGCTCAGTCTGCTGCTGGTGATGTTTGGCCTGTGGCTGCGGCGTGGCGTGGAAGAAACCCCGACTTTCGTGGCGATGCAGCAGGCGGAGAAAACCAGCCACACGCCGCTGAAAGAGGTGTTCCTGCGCTATCCACGTGAACTGCTGATCGCCGGCGGCTCGCGCATCGGCTCTGACGTGCTGTACGCGCTGGTGGTGGTGTTCACCCTGACATACGTCACCACCGTGTTACAGCTGCCGCGTCCGCTGGCGCTGATGGCGACGATGGTCGGCGCGATTGGCAACGCGTTGACGGTGCCGCTGTTTGGCGCGCTGTCCGACCGCCTCGGCCGCCGTCCGGTGTACATTGCCGGCGCGCTGCTGGCTATTGTCTGGTCGTTTGTGTTTTTTGTCCTGCTCGACAGCACTCAGCCGTGGCTGATTGTGCTGGCGGTGGTGATTGGCCTGCTGATTCACGCCATGATGTACGGTCCGCAGGCGGCGTTTGTCACCGAGCAGTTCCCGAGTCACGTGCGCTATGCCGGTTCGTCACTGGCCTATACGCTGGCCGGCATCATCGGCGGCGGTTTTGCCCCGCTGATCATTACCTCGCTGTATAAAGAGCTGGGCAGCACGCTGTGGGTGTCGCTATATGTGACGCTGGCGCTGGCGATCACCCTGTTTGCCTTATGGAAAGCCAAAGAAACCGCGCACCAGTCGCTGTAATCACCTCTGGCGAAGGATCGCCACCTTTTATCAAATATTCATGTGCAGCGCCGGTTCACTCTGCGGCGGCTCGGTCGAGATTTGCGGCAGCGGCAGCGGTCGTCCGATGTAGTAACCCTGAATGGCATCGCACGCCAGCTCCTGCAGCTGCGACATTTGCACCGGCGTTTCCACGCCTTCCGCGGTTACCGACAGGGAATAGGCTTTGCCGAGTCCAATCATGTTTTCCACCACCTGGCGCGCCTGGGGCGAATCGGCCAGCGGAAAAATAAAGGATTTATCGATTTTGATGCCGTCGAACGGGAAGGCGCGCAGGTAGCACAGCGACGCATAGCCGGTGCCAAAATCATCAATCAGAAATCTCACCCCCAGCGCTTTCACCGCCTGCATCACCGCCAGGGTTTTATCCGGATCGCTCAGCAGCGCGTTTTCCGTGACTTCAATTTCCAGCCGCTGGCTCGGCAGACCGCTGAGCTGCAGCACCCGGGTGATGCGTTCGGCTAAGGCGCTATCCTGCAATTCGCTGGCGGAAATATTCACTGAAACCGCCATTTCCGGCCGGTAACGGGCGATGTCCTCGCAGGCATTGAGCAGCACCCAGTCGCTCAGTGCGCTGATCAGGCCGGTCTCTTCGGCCAGCGGAATAAACTGATCGGGCATCAGTAAGCCCAGCCGCGGATGCTGCCAGCGTACCAGCGCCTCGACCGCGCTGATGCGCTGCGCGATCAGGTCATAGCGCGTCTGATAGACCAGCCGCAGCTGGTTCTCCTGCAGCGCTGCGCGCAGCTCATGCTCCATTTCGCGCCGCTGCACAATTTTCTCTTCCATGTCACGGTCGAAAAATATCCACTGGTTGCGGCCGCTGTTTTTCGCTTTATACAGCGCGATGTCGGCGAAGCGCAGCAGATCGCTGGCGTTGTCGGCATCCTGCGGGGCCAGCGCGATGCCGAGACTGCCGCCGATGTGGATGTCGTTGTCGTACACCGGGAACGGCAGATTGAGCTGGGCGATGAGCTGCTGACACAGCGCGTCGACCTGCTCGCGGCTGCCCGCCTCCGGCAGAATCACCACAAACTCATCGCCGCCGAGCCGCGCCACCAGGCCGTTGCCGTTGAGCGTGCGCCGGATACGATCTGATACCGCATGCAGCACCTGATCGCCCGCCGCATGACCGTAGAGATCATTGACCGGTTTGAATTTATCCAGGTCGATCATAATCATCGCCAGTAGCGGCTGCGCCGGCAGCGGCAGGCTCAGCTGCCCCGTGAGGAATTCGCGCATCTGCACGCGGTTGGCCAGTCCGGTCAGTTCATCGAAGTGCGACAGATAGTGCGCGCGCGCCTGCGCTTCAACTTCCAGCGTTACGTCGCTGGCGCTGCCGCGAAAGCCGCTGACGCCATGCGCCAGGCTGACGCGCTTGAGGGTCAGATTGCAGTAGCGCGGCTGATGCTGAGCGGAGAGATAGCGGCAGCCGTTCAGCGTAAGCTGACCGCCAGAGTCTGCCAGCTGCAAAAGCCGGGCGCGCTGGTGTTCATCGCACAGCAGGAAATCCAGTAGCGTGCGCTGCAGCCACTCCTCGCTGGTAAACCCGGTAACTACCGGGAAACGGCCGGAAACCCAGCTGAAGCGCAGCTGTTCGTCCATCTCCCAAATCCAGTCGGTGGTAATTTCGGCGATATCACGGAAGCGGCGTTCGCTGGCGCTGAGCGCCCGCTGGCTTTGCGCCAGCAGCAGCGTATTTTCATCATTGAGCTGCGCTTTACGCAGCGCGTTGCGCATCAGCATGATGGCGCCATACAGCGTGATTAGCATGGCGATCACCAGCAGCGGCAGCAGGGCGGTCAGCAATTTACCGCCGGGGTTGCTGCTGGTCCAGCGCAGCGTGGCGTCATGGCCGTCGGCGGCGAGGCGCAGGCTTTCCGCCACTGGCGCGCGGGGTGCAGCGAATTCCACCCGCAGCGCGTTGATGCCGTATTCATGCCCCAGCTGCAGCAGCTTGTCCGGCGTCAGGCGATCGGCAAAGATCATCAGCGATGGCGGGCCGGGCTCCTGCGGCACGCTGTTATCGCCACCGGTGGTGATCCATGCGGCGCACAGCAGCACCAGTTGCTGGTTTACCACCACAAAGCGCGACAGCGCCTTACCGTCATTGTGCTGTAACTGCTGACGCAGCGCGGGCAGTTGCTGGCGACCGAGCCAGTCGGTGAAATCGCGTTGCTGCAGCTGACCGTCGATCACGCTGTAAACCGTATCGCCGCGCGGCGCGATGACAAACACGCCCTCGTAGGCAAAGGTCTGGAACAGCGACTCACCCAGATTCTGCCGCGTCCACGCCCAGTCAGTATTCAGCGTGCGGTGCAGGTTTTGGTAGGCTTCGCCCCATTCTGCATTATCGGAGAGGTGAAACTGCATCACTTCCTGACGCGTCTGCAACGCCTTCTCCAGCAGCAGGCGGTTTTGCCGCGCCTCCTGCTGGTTGAGATCGCTGGCGATAAAGCACAGCGTCACCAGCGCCACCATAAAGGAAAGAAAAATCAGCAGCACCATCAGCAGCATCGGCTGGCGCATCAGTCCGCGCATCCGATCATCGGTCGGGAAATCCATCAGTGAACGTTTCGCCATCATAGACTTATCACAAACCAGTAAAATGATATTTCATAAGTACGTTATGAGTATCGGCATGACTGCGCCGAACCTGGGCGAAAAAGTAAAAAAAGCGTGAGCGGAGCGGCAAAAACAGATCGCATATTCGGCCAGAAGCCCGACGATGCCGTGGCGCAATCAGATCTGCATAAGGTCTGTTAATAAAAGGCCCTGCCGCTGCGTTTGCACCAGGGCAATTCGGCGAGTGCCGGTAAATTTTTCCCGTTGCGCTAATAGCTTAGTGTTTATTTAAGAATTATGACTGTGAATATATTACAGCCATAATTTATCAGAGCATGATTTAACGTTCAGGCTGGCAGAGTTTTATCTTTAATTAATGCTGCGTTATCCAGGACTATTCTTGTTGAGTGTAAATCTTTGTCAGTGCTAATTTGCTGAAACCCATCTGCTCCTCTTTCCAGAGACCACTTATGCAACCACGTATCACGCATCTTGATGGCATGCGCGGATTAGCGATCCTGCTGGTGATTGCTTATCACGCCTATGCCCGCTGGCCCGAACTGTTGCCGTATGCCGCCACTACCCAGCATATTCCGCTGCTGGCATTTGGCTGGGTCGGCGTGCAGTTGTTTTTTATGATCTCCGGCTTTGTCATATTTATGACGCTGGATAAATCGTCCGGCTACCTCAGTTTTCTCAAAAAACGCTGGCTGCGCCTGTTTCCGGCGATGCTGATAGCCAGTCTGCTGCTGTACGTTGCCGGCGGCTTTTTTCCGGAGTGGTCGCTGATGACACCGGAAAGCCGCAACCTGCTGCCCGGCCTGATCTTTGTTAATCCTGAAACGCTGACGCAACTGACCGGCATTGAATTCCGCTCCATGGCCGGATCGTTCTGGTCTCTCTATGTTGAAGCGCTGTTTTATCTGATTATTGGCGCGGTTTATTTTACCTTTGGACGTAAATATTGTCTGCCGGCGCTGATTGTGCCGATGTTATTACTTTCCGCCTCATCGGTATTGAAATCACTCGGCCATCCATTATTAATCGATGTAATTTCAAAATTCGGTTTTATTCACTATGCCTGGTTTATGGTCGGCTGTCTGGTTTATGAACGTCTGCACGGGCGCGATAAACGTTATCACTACGCGCTGACCGCGCTGGCCTTGCTGATTAATTTCAGCTACTACGTTAAAAACAGCGGCGTGGTCGCCGTGGTGCCGCTGTTACTGGTAATGCTGTTTTTTATCGCCAGCTTTTATTCCAGACAGATTGAGCGCTGGCTTTCCCTGCGCTTTTTCACCGCCATCGGATTTGTCAGTTACGCACTGTATCTGATTCATGAAAATTTAATGATCGCGATATTGATTAAGCTTAATGGCTATATCAAAAATGAGGCGGTGATGACGATGCTGCCGGTGGTGGTGGCCAGCGTACTGTATTACGTTGCCTGGCTGATCAGTAAATATGCCGAACCGGCGCTGCGTAATGCGCTGAAGTGGAAGCGGCAGCCCGCGCCGCAGGCGGGCAGTGGGCTGTAAACGCGCGGGAGCCAGCGCTCCCGCGTACGCTGTCACACATCCAGCCGGTGAATGACGTTCACAAACTCGTGTACGCCACTGTTGATTTCCCGCAGGCTGCGCGACAGCACGCTGATCTTCTCCTGTTCGGTCACCACAAATTGCCTGACCTCATCCAGCTGCTGATACATCTGCTGGATCAGGTCGGCATTTTGCTCCACGACCACGGAAATCTGTTTGGTGGCGCTGGCGGTCGAGGCCGCCAGGCGGCGTACTTCACCTGCCACCACGCTGAAGCCACGTCCGGCCTCGCCGGCACGCGCGGATTCGATGGCGGCATTCAGTGCCAGAATGTTGGTCTGCGAGGCAATCAGGTTGATGGTTTCCACCACGTCGCTGATGCTCCTGGCTGAGGCGGTGAGCTGCGCGCCAATTTCGGCGGCGGCATTCACCTGCTGCGCCACCAGCCCGGAGTTACGCACCGTTTCATCCAGCACTTCATTGGCGTTATCGGTAATTTGTGAGGTCTGCTCAGAGGTGGTCAGCGCGATATCCGCCACGCGCTTCGCCGCCTCGACGCGCGCGGTGATATCTGAGGCGATCTTAATCACTTTGTAGACCTTACCATCGCCGTCAAACACCGGGTTGTAGCTCGCCTCCAGCCAGATGCGCTCGCCGCTGGCGGTCTTACGCTCAAAGCGACCGACAAAATGCTGACCGTTGCCGATTTTGCGCCAGAAGTCCGGATTCTCGCGGTAAAAATTGTCGAAGCAGAACAGGCGATGATGCTGGCCGGTAATGGCTGGCAGGGTATAGCCCATGTGGGTGAGGAAGTTGGCGTTGGCGGTAATGATGTGACCGTCCGGCGTGAATTCAATCACCGCCATCGAACGGTCCAGCGCCGTTATCACCGCCTCTTTATGTTCCAGCTCCTGATGACGCGCAGTGATGTCGCTCGCGACCTTGATCACTTTGTACACTTTGCCGCGCTCATCGCTCACCGGAAAATAGGTCGCGCTGAGCCAGAAGCGCTGATGCTGCTTGTTGAAACGCTCAAAAATGCCGTTCACCGATTCGCCGGCGGCCAGCGTTTGCCAGAAGGCGTAATAGTCGGAAGACTGGCTGTAAGCAGGGCTGCAGAAAATCCGGTGATGCTGTCCCTGAATTTCATGCAGCTGATAGCCGGTGACCTGTAAAAATTGCGCATTGGCGCTGAGGATTTCACCGGCCGGTGAAAACTCAATCCACGCAACATGCTGCTTTATCGCTTCAATATCCTTAGCAATGTCGCCACTTTTGGCAAATGGCAGAGAAAGGCTCGATTTTTTCACCCCGAACATGAGAGACCTCAGGCGCTTGGTATGCTGTTGAACGAAATGCAGGCGCAGATGCGCGCGTGCTAACGCATTCGGCGCGTCCAGTGGACGGCACCGCATGATTTCCCCGGTTGTCCATTACAGCCGTGCCACAGGCACAGGCTGCTGTCTCGCTGCGCACCGATGTGCGCAGGTGGGGTGTGTAATGGTGTTACCTGCCTGATGTTGTTACAGCGCAAGCTGAAAGCTGTTTTTGCTATGCAACTTTGATTATCGACCGTGGCGTTAAAAATGTGAGAAAAAAGTGATCAACGGCGCGCGCGCGGGTAAGAAAAGTGTCCAGCGGACTTGTTAAAAGATGCATGTTAAATGTATGTTAATGCCCGAGACGTGACGCAATCAACGCCCGATGACGGCCTGGAGAAAAACCACCATGACGACCGCGCTGTGCCAGCTGTTAAAACTGCAGTATCCGCTGATTCAGGCACCGATGGCCGGTGTCGCCACGCCGCAGCTGGCCGCAGCGGTATCCAATGCCGGGGCGCTGGGATCGATTAGCGTTGGCGCGGTGACACCGCAGCAGGCGGCAGAAATGATTGCCCACACCCAGGCGCTGACGCGTGGCCCGATCAACGTCAACGTATTTTGTCACGCGCCGGCAAGGCGGGATGCCGCGCGCGAGGCGGCGTGGATCAGCCGGTTCAGCCCGCAGTTTGCGCAGTACCAGACGGCGCTGCCGCCGGCACTAACGGAGATCTATCAGAGCTTTTTGCACAATGAGGCGATGCTGACGGTGCTGGAGCAGGCGCGGCCGGCGGCGGTCAGTTTCCATTTCGGCATTCCCGATGCCACGGCCATCGCCCGGCTTAAACAACGTGACATTGTCACGCTGGCGACCGCCACCAGTCCGCAGGAAGCGCGGGCAGTTGCGCGCAGCGGTATCGATATCATTGTGGCGCAGGGCTATGAAGCCGGTGGCCATCGCGGCCATTTTGATCCGGGCGCGCCAGACCAGCAGCTTTCGACCGTTGCGCTGGTGCAGGCGATTCGTCAGCACACCGCGCTGCCGGTGGTGGCAGCGGGCGGCGTGATGGACGGTGCCGGCATCGCGACGATGATGAAACTGGGTGCCAGCGGCGTTCAGCTCGGTACGGCGTTTGTGCTGTGTCCCGAATCGGCGGCCAGTGCGGCCTATCGTCGCGCGCTGCTGGCGGCCG
>NZ_SDFT01000069.1:0-2276 GCF_004916815.1 Pantoea sp. R102 | reverse complement strand
GCCGTCAGCAGCAGCCGCTGGAGTGGCGCGAGCACGGCTTTAAGCCCGGCGTGTTCTTCGCTCAGGCCAGCGGCCGGCTGGTGATTGACGGTATCGAGGCGCTGAAATCGGCGTTCTGGGACTTCGCCTCATTCAGCCTGGAAGCGGTGTCGCGCGAGCTGCTGGGCGAAGGCAAAGCCATCAACAATCCGTGGCAGCGCATGGAAGAGATCAACTGGCGCTTTGCCCACGACAAACCGGCGCTGGCCACCTACAATCTGAAGGATTGCGAGCTGGTTACGCGTATTTTCCAGCACACCGCCATCATGCCGTTTTTGCTGGAGCGCGCCACCGTCAATGGCCTGGCGGTGGATCGCCACGGCGGATCGGTGGCGGCGTTCAGCCACCTGTATATTCCGCGAATGCACCGCGCCGGCTTTGTCGCGCCCAATCTCGGCGAAGTGGCACCGGAAGCCAGCCCTGGCGGCTACGTGATGGATTCGCGCCCCGGACTGTATGATTCGGTGCTGGTGCTGGATTATAAAAGCCTCTATCCGTCGATCATCCGCACCTTTCTGATTGATCCGGTCGGGCTGGTCGAAGGCCTGGCGCATCCGGATGACGCCGATTCGGTTCCCGGTTTTCGCCACGCGCGCTTTTCGCGCCGCACCCACTGTTTACCGGCGATTGTCGGGCAGATCTGGCAGGGGCGCGAGGCCGCCAAACGTGACGGCAACCAGCCGCTGTCGCAGGCGCTGAAGATCATCATGAACGCTTTTTATGGCGTACTCGGCACCAGCGCCTGTCGCTTTTTCGATCCGCGCCTCGCTTCGTCGATTACCCTGCGCGGCCACGCCATCATGCAGCAAACGCGTGAGCTGATTGAAGCCGAAGGTTTTGACGTGATTTACGGTGACACCGATTCTACTTTTGTCTGGCTGAAAAGCGCCCACAGCGAAGCCGATGCCACCGCGATCGGCCAGCGGCTGGCCGGGCACGTGAATCGCTGGTGGCAACAGCATCTGCAGCAGACTTACGGTCTCGACAGCGCGCTGGAGCTGGAGTACGAAACCCACTTCAGCCGCTTCCTGATGCCAACCATTCGCGGCGCCGAACAGGGCAGTAAAAAGCGCTACGCCGGACTGATTCGCCGCGACGGCGACGAACGGCTGGTGTTTAAGGGGCTGGAATCGGTGCGCACCGACTGGACGCCGCTGGCGCAGCAGTTCCAGCAGACGCTGTATGGCCGCATCTTCCGCGGTGAACCCTGGCAGGACTACATTCGCGACACGGTGGCACAGTTGCTGGCCGGCGAACTGGACGATCTGCTGGTGTATAAAAAGCGCCTGCGCCGGCCGCTGAAAGATTACGAACGCAACGTGCCGCCCCACGTGCGTGCCGCGCGCCTCGCCGATGAACATAACCGTAAACTGCAGCGTCCGCTGCAGTATCAGAACGGCGGATCGATCCGCTACGTCATGGCCACCGCCGGGCCGGAGCCGCTGGAAGCGCGCAGCACGCCGCTGGATTACGATCACTACGTCAGCAAGCAGCTGCAGCCGATCGCCGAAGGGATTTTACCGTTTGTCGGTGATGACTTTGCTACACTGATCACCGGGCAACTGGGGCTTTTTTGACAGGTGACGAATGCCCTGCCATCCAGTACCATAGCGCCCTTCCTGATTCTCACCGCGTGCACCAGCTGACCAGATAACTGTCTGGCGGTGGGGTATTGTCTGAGAGCAGGCGAACGTCTTTCTATCTTTTAGAGAATCGAGCAAAAAATATATGGTTTTTACACTGGGTCAACGCTGGATTAGTGATACGGAAAGTGAGCTGGGACTGGGGACAGTCGTGGCGCTGGATACGCGCATGGTCACACTGATGTTTCCCGCCACCGGCGAAAACCGCCTCTATGCCCGTAATGATTCTCCGGTCACCCGCGTGATTTTTAATCCGGGTGATACCGTCACCAGCCATGAAGGCTGGCAGATGCAGGTTGATGAAGTCCGCAACGAAAACGATTTAGTGACTTACATCGGCACGCGTCTTGATACCGACGAAAGCAACGTGGTGCTGCGCGAAGTGATGCTCGACAGCAAACTGGTGTTCAGCAAGCCACAGGATCGCCTGTTTGCCGGCCAGCTGGACCGCATGGATCGCTTCGCCCTGCGCTTCCGCGCACGCAAATACCAGAGCGAACAGTATCGCCTGCCAATTAGCGGCCTGCGCGGCATGCGCACTAACCTGATTCCGCACCAGCTGCACATCGCGCATGACGTCGGTCGCCGTCACGC
>NZ_SDFT01000068.1:0-50124 GCF_004916815.1 Pantoea sp. R102 | reverse complement strand
CTGCGCGATATCGAACAGGCTATTCGTGATAATCCCCGCACTTCGCGCGTGGTGCATGACAGCGGTGAAGTGGATGCCGCGCTGGCGAATGTCGCGCAGCGTTTTACCCGCAGCTATGTCTGGCCCTATCAGCTGCATGCGTCGATTGGCCCTTCCTGCGCGGTGGCCGACTATCAGCCCGATTCGCTGCAGGTGTGGAGCGGCACGCAGAACCCGCACCTGCTGCGCGCCGATCTGGCATGGCTGCTGGAGAGGCCGGAAGAGACGATTGAAGTGAACCGCATGGAAGCTGCCGGTTGCTACGGTCGCAACTGCGCCGATGACGTGGCCGCCGATGCGGCGCTACTGTCACGCGCAGTAGGCCAGCCTGTGCGGGTACAGCTGACGCGCGCCCAGGAACACGTCTGGGAGCCGAAAGGCACTGCACAGCTGATGGAGGTGGATGGCGGGCTGGACGCGCAGGGCAATCCGCAGGTGTATGATTTCACTACGTCTTATCCGTCCAACGGCGCACCCACCCTTGCGCTGCTGCTGACCGGCCGCGTCGATCCGGTGGCGCTGGCGTATGAAATGGGCGATCGCACCTCCATTCCACCTTACGATTTTCCCCATCTGCGCGTCACCATTGAGGACATGGCGCCGATTGTGCGCGCCTCGTGGATGCGCGGCGTTTCAGCCCTGCCCAACACCTTTGCCCATGAATCCTATATGGATGAGCTGGCCCACGCGGCAGGCGTAGATCCGGTGGAGTACCGGCTGCGCTACATTCAGGACGATCGCGCCGCCGAGCTAATGCGCGCCACCGCTGCGCGCGCAGACTGGACGCCGCGCACCGCCATTCAGCAGACCGCCAGCGAACCCGGCATTTTGCGCGGACGCGGTTTTGCCTACGCACGCTATATTCACAGCAAATTTCCCGGCTTCGGCGCCGCCTGGGCTGCCTGGGTCGCGGATGTCGCGATTGATAAGCAGAGCGGCGAGATCGCCGTTACGCGTATCACCGTGGGCCATGATGCCGGCATGATGATCAACCCGGAAGGGGTAAAGCATCAGATTCACGGCAATGTCATTCAGTCCACCAGCCGGGTGCTCAAAGAACAGGTGACGATTGAAAGCAACCTGATCGCCAGCCAGGAATGGGGCAGCTACCCGATCCTGACGTTTCCGGAAGTGCCGGATATCGACGTAATGATGGTGCCGCGCCCGCACGAACCGCCGCTCGGCGCGGGGGAATCCGCGTCGGTGCCCAGCGCCGCGGCCATCGCTAACGCGGTGTTTGATGCCACCGGTATCCGTTTTCGCGAATTGCCCATTACCGCTGACAAACTGCGTCAGGCGCTGAACGGCCCCGATCCACAGCCGGAGCCACAGCTGGCCGCGCCGGTCAGCACCGCCCGCCGCCGTAGCCGAAAATGGGCGCTGGGTGGCGTAACAGGATTGCTCGGTCTCGCCGCTGGCGTGGCGATCAACGCGCTGCCGTGGCGCGCACCGATTGCGCCCGTGACACCCCCGGCCGCCGGAAGCTGGTCGGCGGAGATGCTGGAACGCGGCCGTCAGGTGGCCGCCGCCGGTGACTGCGCGGTATGCCATACCACGGAAGGCGGCGCGACCAATGCTGGCGGCCTGAAGATGGAGACACCGTTTGGCACGCTGTACACCACCAACATCACGCCGGATAAACAGACCGGCATCGGCAGCTGGTCATTTAACGCCTTCGATCGCGCCATGCGCCAGGGCATCAGCCGCGACGGCCATCATCTCTATCCGGCGTTTCCCTACACCAGCTTTCGCCAGCTGAGCGAAGGCGATATGCAGGCGCTGTACGCCTGGCTGATGTCGCAGCCGGCGGTACATCAGGCACCGCCAGAGAACCAGATGCGCTTTCCCTATAACCTGCGCTTCCTGATGGCGGGCTGGAACGCGCTCTACCTCGGGCGCGGCGAATACCAGCCTGACCCCCGCAAAGGCGCCGAATGGAATCGCGGTGCCTATCTGGTGAACGGAGCCGGACACTGCGGTGCCTGCCACTCGCCGCGTAATCTGCTGGGCGCGGAAAAACGCGGGGACAATTTCCTCGCCGGTGGCTGGGTGGACGGCTGGGAAGCGCCCGCTCTCAATCAGCTGAATAAAGCCCCGCAGCCGTGGACCGCGCAGTCGCTGTATAACTACCTGCGTAGTGGTTACGATGCGCAGCACGGCGTTGCCGCCGGACCGATGGCACCGGTGGTAAGCCATCTCGCCACCCTGCCGGAAGCCGATGTGCGCGCCATGGCCAGCTATCTGGCAGACATTAATGGTCAGGCAGCGCGCCCTGTCGCTGCGCCAGTGGCAAAACCGGCATGGAACACTGCTACGGGGGAACGGCTGTTTAAAGGTGCCTGTCAGGCCTGCCACAGCGCCAGCGAGGGCGGACCGCAGTTGTTTGGCGTCAGCCCATCGATGGCCAACAGCAGCAGCATAACCAGCGCGACGCCGGATAATCTGTTACAGGTGGTATTGCACGGTATCGACAAACCGGCAACCGATGCGCTCGGTTATATGCCCGGCTTTGCCGCCAGTTTGTCGGATAAGCAGGTTGCGGATATTGCCGCCTGGCTGCGCCAGCGCTACGCACCTGACCAACCGGCGTGGCAGAATCTGAGCGAAAAAGTGGCGCAGGTACGCGCTAATCCCGGCAGCCACTGACCCAGTCAGGCGTGCTGCCGGTCAGCGGCTTGCATCGGATCGTGGCAGATCCGCGTCGCGGATCGTGCCCTGATGGGCCGGCAGAGTGATGAGAATGGCCGGATCGAGCAGCGCGCGGGCACCGCTGTCGCCCTGCAGTTGAGCGAGCGCCGCGCCATAGTGCGCGGCAAATCCCACCGGGTGGCCCGGCTGGTTTTGCCAGCTGAGCCGTACCTGCGGCGCGCCGTTGCGCAGCGCCTGCGCCACGCATTGATGATCCTCCGCCCTCACCCACGCCATATCACCCGGTACGATCAGCCAACCATGCCAGTGGGCGGTGGCCCGCACGCCAGCGGCAATGCTTTCACCGCTGCCGGCGCTGGCAATAGTGCAGGTCGCGACGCCGCACTGCTGTGCCAGCTGTTGAATGGCGCGATCTTCCGGCCGGATAATAAGGAGAAGCGGCAAACCGCTGCGCTGCGCCTGCTGCAGCGTCAGCTTCAGCAGCGGCTGAGGCACGCCATTATCGTCAGGATACGGTGCCAGCAGTTTGTGCCCGGTACCGCCGGCCTGACGAAAGCGGCTGCCGAGACCGGCAGCAAGAATGAGGATGCCTGGCGTCTGCATACAAGGATGGCTTCCGGAAGTTGGGGCGCACAGTATGGCGCGCCCCGGCCGGGTTAGCGACGGTTTTTCCACATCGTCTGGATGTTACAGAACTCGTGCACGCCGAAGCTGGAGAGTTCGCGGCCATAACCACTCTTTTTCACGCCACCGATCGCGACGCGCGGATCTGAGGCGCCGTTGCCGTTGATAAACACCGCGCCGGTTTCCAGCTGCTCTGCCAGTTCCTGCGCCAGCGCTTCATTGCCGCTCCACACGGTGGCGCTCAGGCCAAACTCGCTGTCATTCGCCAGCTGCAGTGCATGTTGCGCATCGCGCGCGACGGTGATCGCCGCCACCGGCCCGAAGATCTCCTGACGAAAAGCGGTCATCGCGGGCGTGACGTCGGCAAGAATGGTTGGCGCATAATAGTTGCCGACGCCCTCGATCTTGTGGCCGCCCAGCACCAGACGTGCACCCTGTTGCAGGGTTTCCTGCACCTGATGATCCAGTTCATCACGCAGATCGTAGCGTGCCATCGGGCCGATATAAGTCTCTTCCTGCAGCGGATCGCCCACTTTCAGTGCCTGCACGGCTGCGCTGAAACGCGCCTCAAACGCTTCTGCGATGCTCTCTTCAATGATGAAGCGTTTGGCTGCCATACACACCTGCCCGCTGTTCTGGTAGCGTCCTGTGACCGCTGAGGCCACTGCCGCATCCAGATCGGCATCCGCCAGCACGATAAAAGGATCGGCGCCGCCTAACTCCAGCACGGTTTTTTTCAGTACCGCACCGGCCTGAGCGGCGATAGCCCCACCCGCGCGCACGCTTCCGGTTACGGCGATGGCCGCGACGCGCGGATCTTTTATGGCAGCAGAGACACCGTCGTTATCTACGTTGATTACATTGAATGCGCCGCGCGGCAAATCGGTCGCAGCAAACAGTTCCTGCATCAGCCAGGCGCAGCCCATGACGCTTGGAGCGTGTTTCAGCAGGTAGGTGTTGCCCGCCAGCAGCATGCTGACCGCGCCGCGCAGGACCTGCCAGTAAGGAAAATTCCACGGCATCACCGCCAGGATCACACCGAGTGGACGAAACGATTGCCAGGCCTGCTGGTTTTCCACCAGCGTGGGCTGATCGGCCAGCATTGCCGGTCCGTGTTCAGCATACCAGTCACACAGGCTGGCGCATTTCAGGACTTCGGCACGCGCCTGCGCAATGGGTTTACCCATTTCCAGCGTGGCGAGCGTAGCCAGTTGATCCTGACGCTGGCGCAGCTGCTCACCCAGCTGACGCAGTACCTTCACGCGCTGTGCCATCTCTGTGTTACGCCACTGCGCAAAGGCGCTGGCGCTTTGCTGTAAAGCCGTTTCCAGCTCGGCTGCACTCTGCAGGGGATAAGTGGCAATGATTTCGCCGCTGGTGGGATTACGTGAAATAACGTGATCAGTCATAGGATGCCTTCGTCAGATAATCGGGTTGATCAGAGTGAGGTCTACCTTACGCCAGCCATCAGGTGATGAAAAATGAATAGATGAGAGCAAGTTGTTCACCTGAAATGAATTGAGAGGCAGCGTAGGCCTGAAGATTTTCACTTTCCACCCTCACAGGGTGATTTAAAGACGTAAGCGAATATTCTGCAGGTTACGCTTATCAGCATCAGTCGCCTCAACGGGTTATCCACTTATACAGTGATTAGATCTTAAAGAAAGATCATAAAGAGATCTAAAAGAGATCCTAAGAGATCCCCGATCGCGGCAGGCCGCACCCGACAAGGGCTGAGAAGGTGATCATGTTCACTATAATCAGTAAAGTATCCACTATAGTCAGTACTTTATTCACTATAGACAGTAGAATGTTCACTATAAACAGTGTTAATGTTCACTGTAATCAGATACCGATCCTTTTCATCCACAGAATGAAGATCTCAGGCTATGGCAGATAAAGAGAGTGAAAACAAGGCGTTACTTGAACCTTTTCTGTCGGTGACGAAAAACAGTGGTGAAGTTATTCAGCTTCATCCCAATAAAAATAACACCGTGCAACCGGTCGCACTGATGCGCCTGGGTCTGTTTGTTCCTACCCTGAAGTCAACGGCGCGCGGGAAATCCGGCGCGATGGCTTCAACCGATGCCACCAAAGAGCTCAAAAACCTGTCGCTGGTGAAAGCGGAAGGCTATGAAAAGATTACCATCACCGGCGCACGGCTGGATATGGATAATGATTTCAAAACCTGGGCCGGTATCATTCAGTCTTTTTCGCGTTATCCGTCGAAGGGCGACACCGTCACGCTGCCGTTTATCGACTTCGTCAAAATGTGCGGTATTCCCTCGGCCAACTCGTCCGCGGCGCTGCGTAAGCGTCTTGACGCCTCCCTGCGACGCATCGCGACCAATACCCTGTCGTTTGAGGGGAATGGTAAAGCCTACCACACGCACCTGGTGCAGTCGGCTTACTACGATCGTGAGAAAGATCTGGTGCGTATTCAGGCCGATCCTAAGCTGTTTGAGCTGTATAACTTCGACCACAAGGTGCTGCTGCAGCTGCGTGCTATCTCGCGCCTCAAGCGTAAGGAGTCGGCGCAGGCGCTGTATACTTACCTGGAAAGCCTGCCCACTAATCCGGCGCCTATCTCCCTGGCGCGCTTACGCATGCGTCTTAATCTCGGCTCAAAAACCACCACGCAAAACCATGTGGTGCGGCGCGCCATGGAGCAGCTGAAAGAGATTGGCTACCTCGACTATTCCGAAGTGAAACGCGGCCGTTCGGTGTTTTTCATCATCCACAGTCGCACGCCGAAACTCGATGGCATCAGCAATCTGGAAAGTATCGATTCGCTGGAAGACCTCGATTTCGAAGACTGACTTCACCCATTCACTGTAATCAGTCAGCCCTCTTCCCGCAGTGTCACTGAGCCTAAAAGTGACACTTCTGCTTTCCCCTCATTCACTGTAATAAGCACAACCTAATCTGTTCACTGTAATCGGTAGCATTCACTGTAATCAGTGGTCGCTGCAGGTATCGCCTTTTCCGTAAAAACCCTCCAACCTTCCTTTCTATGCGGAACAGCGCTTTTATTGATAGTGGGTACTTACCAGGTGGGTTGACAGACATCTGGTCTGTGCCTTAAGAGCCAGTCTGGCTGATTACAGTGAATGTCTGGTCTGCCGGGCGATTCTGCTGACCACAGTGAACACGTAAGCACACGAGCTCACTGATTACAGTGAAGGCTTTATCGTATCTGACTGAAAATTAAACGTAATAAGCGATATACAGTAATACATTCACTGTATTCAGTAATTATGCTGTAAAAGTAACCAGTAAAAGTGACAGGGTTGGTCACTATCACTGATTACAGTGAATCGTGGGACGGTTTACCGACTATAGTGAACGTCATTTCATGACGAAACGGCTCTCTGCGTTACTGATTGCAGTGAACGTTCTCCACACTCCCCTGCCCTCACCGCAGGCACTGGCCTGCATGGAAGGGAAAGCCAGCTACTGACTACAGTGAACGTTATCGGGCTGAGGCTAAGCGGGCATTTACTGATTACAGTGAACGTGTTTGTCAGGTCTTGCTGCCTCAAAGCGCAGCGCGCGCCAGGTCGGCTACTGATTACAGTGAATGTTGGTAGCTGAGTGCCCTTCCCAGTGCTGCGCGACCATCTCTCAACCTGGCGCGATAAAGATGATCGGGTTTACTGATTACAGTGAATGCTCAGTGAGGCAGGTCAGCAATTCAGGCTTAAACACGCTTTTCCTTTTACTTACTATAGTGAATGCGCCGCAGCGATCAGGTTATGAATATCTGCTCGCGGTCACATTACTGATTACAGTGAACATTGACGAAAAGGTATTCATAGTTTACTGACTACAGTGAATGTCGCTGGCATCGACGTCGCAGTTTACTGATTACAGTGAATCTCATACCTGCATCAATCGATGCGCTGGCATATTGCCGCCAGTAAGGCGGCCCTTAACATGGCACTGCACGGCGCTCGCCGCGACGCTACCCAATCATCCTGCAGGCGATGCTCGCCAGCCCACAATCGCAAACCGCTTAATTCTCATCGTGTGCAGCTTCTCCCCTTCTCACTGGCCGGCAGGCCCCCCTCACACCGTGCATTGCAGGCAGTAAGTGAGGGAGGAATGTAGTGGGCTTGTGCTGACTAAAGTGAATCCTGACCATTTGTTGAGCGGATGATGCGCGGAACCACTGACTACAGTGAACATTTACTTTTGCGCACTGGCTCATCCTGGCGCCGGTGGCGCTGTCCCTGCGCTAAGAATTACTGATTACAGTAAATCTTACGGCAGGGTTACTGATTGCAGTGAATGTTACGCTGAGTACAGTGAACGCAGTTCATTCCTTTTCGCCACCCGCTGATTACAGTGAACGTGCGGACTGCTCTGTCAGGTAACGGCGCGCAGTATTTCACCGTGATTAACCGCCTCAGCCAGACATGCCAGTTACTGATTACAGTGAACAGTGGCAGAGTGCCGCCCTTACGCCGAGCACATTTTCATCAATTGATGGGTAAACAATCAACGCGCACTACTGACTGCAGTGAACGTCTGGTTTAACCCCCTATTGCAAAAGGTCTTTTTACAACGCGAGCCGATGATGAACAGATGAGATAGATTTGCCTCATGTGCAGGATTTCGGTATAAAGTCATAAATCCTACATGTGTGGAGCAAGTATGGCTAACGATGAGAAGCAGGTTCTGAAAGTCGCTCAACGCTCAGAAAGAATGCTGATGAGCCTGACGGAGCAGATTCAGGCGCAAAAAGAAGAGTTACACGAGAATACTTTTTACCAGGTCTATGCCAAAGCGGCGTTAGCCAAGTTGCCCAAGCTGACGCGCGCCAGTGTCGATTACGCGGTTAACGAGATGGAAGAAAACGGCTATCCGTTTGATAAGCGTGCGGCCGGCAGTTCCACCAAGTACGCGATGTCGATCCAAAATATTATCGACATCTACCATCATCGCGGCGTCCCGAAATACCGCGATCGCCATCCTGAAGCGTTTACGCTGTTTGTCGGTAACCTGAAAGGCGGCGTGTCTAAAACCGTTTCAACGGTATCGCTGGCGCACGCGCTGCGCGCGCATCCGCACCTGCTGTTTGAAGATTTACGTATCCTGGTTATCGATCTCGATCCGCAGTCTTCGGCCACCATGTTCCTGAATCATGAACGTTCGGTCGGTTTGGTTGAGGCCACAGCAGCTCAGGCGATGCTGCAAAACGTCAGCCGCGAAGAGCTGAAAAGTGAATTTATTGTGCCGTCGATTATTCCTGGCGTTGACGTACTGCCCGCCTCAATCGATGACGCTTTCATTGCTTCACGCTGGGAAGAGCTGTGTGCGGAGCATCTTCCGCAGCAAAACGTGCATGCGGTGCTGTATGAAAACGTGGTGGCTAAGCTGAAAAAAGATTACGACTTCATCTTTATTGACAGCGGCCCACATCTGGATGCCTTCCTGAAAAACGCCATTGCCGCTTCCGATTTGCTGATGACGCCGGTGCCGCCGGCACAGGTTGATTTCCACTCCACGCTGAAGTATCTGACGCGCCTGCCCGAGCTTATCGACATCATCGAAGAGTCGGGAGCCACCTGCAGGTTGCAGGGCAACATTGGCTTTATGTCCAAGCTGTCGAATAAAGCGGACCACAAGATGTGTCACAGCCTGGCGAAAGAGATATTTGGCGGCGATATGCTGGATGCGGCGCTGCCTCGGCTGGATGGCTTTGAACGCTGCGGTGAATCGTTCGATACGGTTATCTCCGCTAACCCATCTACCTATGTTGGCAGCAGCGAAGCCCTGAAAAACGCGCGTTCAGCGGCAGAAGACTTTGCCAAAGCCGTCTTTGATCGTATTGAATTTATCCGCCTGAACTGAGGTTATTATGAGCGCAAAAAGAATCACTATTGGCCGCACCTTCAGCCAGAGCCCGTTACAAAATGAACCCAGCGAGGATGGTCACTCCCAGACGTTTATCCTTTCCACCGGTAAACGCGCCCTGTTCACGCTGGAACACATCACGGCTAAAGAGATAGAAGAACGTACGTACGTGGTGATGGAAACCAACGGCCGTGACCAGTCCGGTCTCACGCCAGAGTCACTGCGCGATATCATCCGTACCATTAAACTGCAGCAGTTCTTCCCGGCCATCGGCGTGAAGCGTGGCGATCGGATTGAAATCCTCGATGGTTCGCGTCGTCGGGCGGCCGCGCTGCACTGTAAAACCGGGCTGGATGTGCTGGTTACCGACGTTGCCATCTCTGCCGAAGAAGCCCGTCGTCTGGCGCAGGATATCCAGACCGCGCGTGAGCATAATCTGCGTGAAGTCGGCATGCGTTTGATGTCACTGAAAGACAGCGGCCTGTCGCAAAAAGAGATTGCGCAAAGTGAAGGGCTGTCACAGGCAAAAGTGACCCGCGCGCTGCAGGCTGCCAGTGTGCCGCTGGAGCTGGTCACCCTGTTCCCGAACCATTCAGAGTTGACCTATCCTGACTACAAAACGCTGTTGCAGGCCTACGAAAAACTGCAGGAAACCGGTCAGACGGTAGACGCTCTGATTGAAACCATCGGTATGGATGTGGACAGCGTCTGTGCGCGTGAAGGCCTGGCGGAAGATGAAGTCAAGAATGGCATCCTGCGGCTGGTCCGTAACGGCAGCCAGACACTGGTGCAGGCGCCGGCTAAAGATAAAGTGGTGGCGACACCGCTGTGGACCTTCGCGGATAAAGACCGTTACGCCCGCAAAAAAACGCGCGGACGCATGTTTAGCTACGAGTTTAACCGTCAGTCCAGAGAGTTACAGGAAGAGCTGGATCGCGTTATCACCGAGACGCTGAATAAGTATCTCAATCAGTAATAGCGCTTCACCTCTGATGATAAGCAATCTGTAGCAGCACAATCCCGTACATCCTGTACCGTGCCGCTACAGATTGTTACCTCACCCACCTGATTTCCCCCCCAAAATTTCATCCTTCGCCAGCATGATTTCAGCGCTAAGTGCATGAAATCAAATCAACCTTAGCCGGAATTTCAGGCTGAAATCGCCAGCTCAGCAATGTAATACGGTGAAACCGCGCCATCGCCGGTTGAAGCTTTGATGATGGCCAGCTTTGCTGGATGCTAAAGCAACAGTGAAACCAGCAGGGAGAATCCTTAACGAGATTTGCCGGAATCAGGTGACATTCGCCATGGCGATTTCACCCCTAACCGTTTGAAAATAGGGTTTTTATCTGCAGGATTTCAGGCTGAAATCGCCCGAATTTCACAGCAAATCTTCATGCTGTCGTGAGAAAACGGGGATTTAGCCAGACGATATTCAATGTGTTATCCACAGAAAACGTGGATAACTTTCACTATAGCCGCTATGCCATAAGCGCCGTCTGGCTGGGCGACTGCCACACTGCATCACGCACGCGCACCGGTTTATGAATCAAACCGAGCGCATAAAAGCGGTCAGCGATAGTTTGCTGTTCTTTGATGACGTGGAAAACCATGGCCCGGGTCTGGTGGCTGCGACGGGATAAGGCACGTTCCACGGCTGCGAACTCCAGCCCCAGTTCCTGCGCCAGCATAGTGGCGGCTTCATGGCGATGATTATCGATAAAGGTCCCGGTTTGCTGCAGGCTCGTTACCAGCTGCTGCACGATATCGTCATGCTGCTGCACATAATCATGGCGCGCCAGATAAAACTGGTGGTTGCGCACCCGGCCTTCGCCCTTCTCCAGCACGCGCAAATCGGCGTTGCTTTCTGCGGCACTCAGCAGCGGATCCCACATCATCCAGGCATCAACGGCCAGATAATCGCTGGCTGTGAGCGGATATTTCGGCGGCGTGTACACCACTTTAATTTCATCCAGACCGATGCCGGCTTCCTCCAGCAGCTGCAACAGCAGCCAGTGAACATTCGATCCTTTATTGACCGAGATACGCTTACCCCGCAAATCTGCCAGGCTGTGGATAGTACTGTCGCGTGGCACCACAATCCCGACGCTGCCCGGTGCGGGTGGCTCCCAGGCGATATAAGTCACGGCGTTACCGCTGGCCTGAGCGAAGATAGGTGGCACTTCACCGGTGGTACCGAAATCAATCTCATTATTCTGCAGCGCATACAACAGTTGCGGACCGGCAGGAAACTCGCTCCACACCACGCTGATACCCTGCTGGTTGAAGCAATGTTCCAGCGTCTGGCGCGCTTTCAACACGCCAAGATTGCCAAATTTCTGAAAGCCGATGCGCAACTCGCGTTCAGGGCGCGCGGCCCCGCTGGCGTGCGCGAAGGCTATGACGGCAGACTTACGCCGCCCTTTTATGACGCCCATCTGTGCCAGATGCGTGCGCAGCGTGTGCCGGCTAATGCCCAGCAGCGTGGCGGCCTGCGTCTGATTGTTGTCCGCTATTTCCAGTGCGTTACTGATCAGACTCTGAATCACCCGATCAAACAGCTGTTGCGGTTCGCGTGTAATCTGCTGGCGCAGAAAACTATCCAGCGTCGAATCGTCCGTTTCGCTGTATGCGCGTTCACTGTAACCTGCCAGCCGCAGCTGCGTCGGTGTCAATGTCTCATCGCGACTGAGCAGCACTGCATTGTGCAGCGTATTCTCCAGCTCACGAATATTGCCGGGCCAGCTGTAATCGCGCAGCGCTTCCAGCGCGTCAGGCGACAGGCGACGCGCCGGACGGCCAAGGCGGCGTGCGTACAGGGAGAGGAAATGCTGTGCCAGCAGCGGGATGTCCTCGCGACGCTGGCGCAGCGGTGGCAGGGGAACAACGGCGATGTTCAGGCGATAAAACAGATCTTCACGAAAACGCCGTTCGCGAATTGCCTGCGCCAGATCGACATGGGTTGCGGCGATAACGCGCACGTCTATTTTAATGGCCTTGCGTGAACCCACGCGTGTGATCTCACGCTCCTGAAGGACGCGCAGCAGTTTAACCTGCAGCGGCAGGCTCAGTTCGCCGATCTCATCCAGCAGCAGCGTGCCGCCCTGCGCCGCTTCAAACCAGCCAGGGTGCGCCTGAGTCGCGCCGGTGAAGGCACCTTTCTCATGTCCAAACAATTCAGCTTCTGCCAGGCTTTCCGTCAGGGCGCCGCAGTTGACGGCCAGAAACGGGGCATGCCGGCGTGGACTGTGGTGATGCAGATAACGGGCGACCACTTCTTTGCCGGTGCCGGTTTCGCCCACAATCAGTACCGTGGCGTCGGTGGGTGCGAATTTATCCAGCAGCGACTGGAAAGCCAGCGATGCCGGGTCGACCAGGCGAGGTGAATCCGGTTGATTGTAAGGTGTCAGCATGAGGGTGGCTCCTGTAAAGGTCTGCCATCACGCTAAACCCGGCAAGTGGCAATGAACAGCAGGAAAAAAGCATAAGCAGTTGCATATGCAGCAAATGCTGTTGGCGTTGCGTTGCAATTGCAACAGACATTACGCGCTCTGATGACCTAACTGACTGAAAATGCACAATCTCTGTTTCGTTAAAACCTGGCATGCTTTTCGCTTACGCCTATATAACCAAATAGAAAGTTAAGAATGAACGTTTTCTCATAAAGTTATATAGGATAAGCATAATGGCCGATTCTGCGCACGAGAGCATAAATGTCTTCTGGTTCCTGCCGACGCACGGCGATGGCCGTTACCTGGGTACCACAGAAGGCGGACGCCCGGTTGATTTAGCCTATTTACAGCAGGTCGCGCTGGCCGCCGACAATCTGGGCTTCTACGGCGTCCTCATTCCGACAGGGAAAAGCTGTGAGGATTCCTGGCTGGTGGCTTCAGCGCTGGCACCCATGACGCGCCGGCTGCGCTATCTGGTCGCCGTACGGCCAGGGTTGCAGCCACCCACACTGGCAGCGCGCATGGCCACCACGCTGGATCGTCTGTCGGAAGGCCGTCTACTGATTAACGTGGTCACCGGCGGCGATCCGGTAGAGAACAAAGGCGACGGCATCTTCCTCAACCACAGTGAACGTTATGAAGTGACTCGCGAGTTTCTGGATGTGTATAGCCGTCTGATGCGCGGCGAAAAAGTGGATTATCAGGGCGAGCATATTCAGGTTGAAGGCGCTGAGGTGCTGTTTCCACCGGTGCAGGAAAACGGTCCACCGCTCTACTTTGGCGGCTCATCAGAGGCAGCGATCGACGTGGCGGCGCAGCAGATTGACACCTATCTCACCTGGGGCGAGCCACCGGCGCAGGTAGCAGAAAAACTGGCGGTCGTACGTGAGCGCGCTAAGTCACGCGGCCGGAAACTCGAATACGGTATCCGCCTGCATGTGATTGTGCGTGAAACCGAAGAAGAAGCCCGAGCGGCGGCGGATAAACTGATTGCCCATCTGGATGACGACACCATCGCTCAGGCGCAGAAGATTTTTGCCCGCATGGATTCCGCCGGTCAGGCGCGCATGAGTGCGCTGCACAACGGTTCGCGCGATAATCTCTACATTGCGCCGAATCTGTGGGCAGGCGTCGGACTGGTGCGCGGCGGTGCCGGCACTGCACTGGTGGGCAGCCCGCAGCAGGTCGCTGAACGCATTCGGGAATACCAGGCGCTCGGCGTGACTAACTTCATTCTTTCGGGTTATCCGCATCTGGAAGAGGCCCATCGCGTGGCTGAATTGCTGCTGCCGTTGTTACCGCTGGCCCACGGTCAGCAGCAGCGCGTCCGTACCATTAACACTGGCCCGTTTGGTGAAACCATCGGCGGCGATAAGCGCCCATCGGCGAAACAGACGAGCGCCAGCTGATGCAGGAGAAGGCGATGGCAACAGCGCACATCATTATTGTCGGCGGGGGCTTCAGCGGCACAGCGTTGGCGATTCACCTCGCCCGCACGTCGCTCGCGCCGCTACTGATTACAGTGGTCGAACCGCGCGCCAGCCTCGGCGCCGGTGTTGCCTATTCCACGCCGGAACCGGCACACCGCATCAACGTGCCGGCTGCGCGTATGCAGCTCAGCGGAGAAGAGCAGGGCGCCTTTGAACGCTGGTATCGTCAGCAACCGGAATGTTCACTGGATTCAGCAGCACACTGCGCCGATGGCGCGGTGTATCCGCAGCGCGCGCTGTTTGGCCGCTATCTGGCGCGGCAGTTTGCTGCCGCCGCTGAGGCGCATCCGCATGTCACTCTGCGGAATGTTCAGGCGCGTGCGCTGGCGTGGGAAGGGCAACAATTGCTGTTGAGTAACGGTGAAACCCTGACTGGCGACATCCTGGCGCTGGCGATCAGCCATCCACCGCCGTCGCTGCCACGCATGCTACAGCCGTTTGCCGACCATCCGGCGCTGATTGCCAACCCGTGGCAGCCAGGCGTGCTGGATAACGTTGAGCCTGACGCATCGGTGGCGATTGTCGGCACCGGCCTGAGCATGGCTGATGTGGTGGCTTCGCTGGCGACGCGTCAGCATCAGGGGCCGCTGCTGGCGTTCTCACGGCGCGGACAACTGTCACGCGCCAATCTCAGCGGCGAATGGCCGGAGTGGACACTGGGCGCGCAATCTCAGCCCAGCGCGCGTCGCTGGCTGCGGCATATTCGTGATGAAGTCGCTCGCGCTGCCGCGCAGCAGCTGCCGTGGCAGCGTGTACTTGATGAGGTGCGTGTGCAGGGGCAAGCCATCTGGCAGTCACTTCCGCTACATGAACAGCAGCGCTTTGCACGTCATCTGCGTTCATGGTGGGATGTGCATCGCTATCGCATTGCCCCACAGGTCGCCGCCGTCATCGCCCGGCGACAGCAGCAAGGTAGTCTGCAGGTATTGGCCGCTCGCCTCGTGGCGATTCACGCTCACCCGCAGCAGCTGGAAATCACCCTGCGTCAGCGCGATGGCACCCGGCAAAACCATGTGCTGGATAAACTGATTGTCACGACCGGACCGGGACATGAAGCGCTGACGACCAGCCAGCCGCTGCTGCAATCGCTCAGTGAGCAGGGCCTGATCCGCGCCGATGCGCTCGGCTTCGGCATTGATGTGGATGATCACTCGCGCACCCTCAACCGGCACGGCCAGCCCAACGCACGCCTGTTTGTCGTGGGTCCGGCGGCGCGCGCCCGATTTGGCGAGCTGATGGGATTGCCGCAGGTGGCCGATCACGCGGCCGCCGTAGCGGATGAAATTCTTAAAGTATTGCCTGTCGCTCACGCTGAGCGATGTCCCCCTTCCGCCTCCTGAATACTCAACATCCTGAAAATTAACTGACGAACGCCGGGTCGCTGCACGATCACGGCCTCGCTATGGAGATTGCTATGCCATCGCAACGAGAAATACGCCTGAATGCTTTTGATATGAACTGTGTCGGTCACCAGTCGCCCGGACTCTGGGCCCATCCCCGTGACCGCTCCTGGCAGTATAAGGATCTGGAATACTGGGTTGATTTGGCGCGCCTGCTGGAGCGCGGCAAGTTTGACGGCCTGTTCATAGCCGATGTGCTCGGCATTTATGATGTGCTGAACGGCAACGGTGACGCGGCGATACGCCAGGCCACTCAGGTGCCGGTGAACGATCCGCTGGCGTTGATTACGCCGATGGCGCTGGTCACAGAGCACCTCGGTTTCGGCTTAACCGCCTCGCTGTCGTTTGAGCATCCTTATCCGTTCGCGCGCCGTTTGTCGACGCTGGACCATCTGACCAAAGGCCGCATTGGCTGGAACATCGTTACCTCCTATCTGGAGAGCGGCGCGCGCAACATTGGTCATAAAGCGCAAACCGATCATGACAGCCGCTATGACTATGCCGATGAGTACCTGCAGGTGGTCTATAAACTGCTGGAAGGCAGCTGGGAGCAGGATGCGGTGCTGCGCGATCGTCAGCGTCGTATTTTCAGCGATCCCGGCAAAATCCATCCGATTAACCATCATGGTACGTTCTTTAACGTACCGGGCATCCATCTGTGTGAACCCTCGCCGCAACGCACGCCAGTGCTGTATCAGGCCGGTGCATCGAGCCGCGGCAAACAGTTTGCCGCTGAGCACGCAGAATGTGTGTTTGTCGCCGCGCCGTCCAAAGTGCTGTTAAAGAAAACCGTGGCCGACATCCGGCGTAGTGCAGCCGAAGCCGGTCGCGATCCGCGCAGTATTTTGATCTTCAACCTGCAGACGGTGATTGTCGGTGAAACCGATCGGGCGGCGCAGGCGAAGTGGCAGGAGTATAAAAACTGGGTCAGCTACGAAGGCGCGCTGGCGCTGGTTTCTGGCTGGACCGGCATCGACTTTGGACAATATCAGCCGGACCAGGTGCTGAAATACCTGCACACCAACGCCATTCAGTCAGCGGTTGAAACTTTCTCTACTGCCGATCCCGATCGTCAATGGACGGTGAAAGCGCTGGCCGACTGGGTGGGCATCGGCGGTTTTGGCCCGCTGCTGGTGGGCAGTGCGGCAACGGTGGCGGATGAACTGCAGAGCTGGGTAGAGGAGACCGACGTGGATGGTTTCAACCTGGCGTATGCGCTGACCCATGAAACCTTTGAGGATGTGGTCGAGCTGCTGATTCCGGAGCTGCAAAAACGCGGCGTTTACAAACAGGATTACGCCGCGGGCACGCTACGCGAAAAGCTTTTTGCCGCCGGGCCGCAGCTCAGTGCGCCGCATCCGGGTGCTGGCTATCGCGTACGCAGCGCGCAGCAGCAGGAGGTCATATGATCGAAATCGAGCGCCTGAGTAAGCACTACCGTGCGCCGGACGGTCGCGTCACCGACGTGCTGAAAAACATCACGCTGCAGGTGCCGGAAGCCAGCATCACCGCGGTGGTCGGACCGAGCGGTGCCGGAAAATCTACGCTGGCGAAATGCATCAGCCTGCTGGAGCAGCCGAGCGGCGGCAGCATCCGGGTTAACGGCAGCGATTTATCCCGGCTGGATGGCGAAGCGCTGCGCCGCGCGCGTCGCGCCATCGGCACGGTATTTCAGTCTTCCGCGCTGCTGCAGCGTAAAAGTGCCTGGGAAAATATCGCGCTGCCGCTGCGCTATCTCGGTGTGGTCGAGCGCGATATCCGCGCCCGCGTCGGCGAGCTGCTGGAGAGTGTCGGACTGAGCCACAAAGCCAGCGCCTTTCCCGCCCAGCTCTCCGGTGGGCAGCGGCAGCGCATCGGTATTGCCCGCGCGCTGGCGCTGCGTCCGTCTGTATTGCTGGCCGACGAAGCCACCTCCGGCCTCGATCCGGAAGCGACGGTCACCATCCTTGAGCTGCTGAAAAAACTGCGTGACGACTACCGGCTGGCAATCGTGCTAATCACCCATGAAATGGATGCCGTACGTCAGGCGGCGGATGCGGTTGCCGAGATTTGCGATGGAGAGATAGTGCAGTATGGCACCGTCAGTGCGCTGCTGGCACAGCCGGACAGCGCGCTCGGCCAGCGGCTGCTGCCGCTGACGGCACAAGTCAGTGATGCCGGACTGGTGCTGCAGCTTAGCTACCGTACCGATGTCGCGGTGGCCAGCGACTGGATTTCGCGCATCAGCCAGCAGTTCGCTTTAAAGGTGGATCTGCTGGGTGCGCATGTCGAGCGGGTCAATGGCATCCAGGCCGGACGGTTGCAGGTGGGCATTCATTTTCAGCAGGAGCAGGTGCCGCTGGCACGGTTGCTGACGCAGCTGGAGCAGTATGGCCTGGCGGCCAGCGTTGCTGTCAGCGTGCCGCCATTACGGGAGGCGGTATGAGCGTATCCGTAATAAGCCAGGACACGCCCTGGCCTGAAATTCCGGCACTGATGCTGCCGGCGCTGGGTGAAACCGCGCTGATGGTCGGCATCGTGATGCTGTTTGTGGTGAGCCTCGGTGGCGTGGTCGGCGTGGTGCTGTTTAACACCTCGCCGCGCGGACTGTTTCCGCAGCGCGGTGTGCATCGGGTGCTGAGCTGGATCGTCAATATGGGGCGCTCGTTACCGTTTCTGGTGCTGATGGCGGCCATCATTCCGTTTACCTTCTGGCTCACCGGCACCACCATCGGCATTCCGGCGGCGGTGGTACCGATGATCGCCGCCGGTATTCCTTTCTTTGGCCGCCTGGTCGACAACGCATTACGTGAGCTGCCTGGTGAAGTTACTGCCGTGGGGCTGGTGTGCGGCGGTTCGCGCTGGCAGATCATCCGCTCCGCCCAGCTGAGTGAAGCGCTGCCGGCGATTGTCGCAGCCATCACGCTCAACCTGATCTCCATGATTGAGTACTCGGCCATCGCCGGCACCATTGGCGCTGGCGGCATTGGCTACCTGGCGGTGGTGTATGGCTATCAGCGGTTCGATAACCACATCATGATCGCCACCATCGTGGTGTTAATTGCACTGATTCATACCATTCAATTTTTCGGCGACCGGCTGGTTGCGGCCTTACGCCATCCTCAGGGGACATCGTTATGACAACACAAGAATTTGAGTTACGTAAAACACGCCGCTGGCCGTGGCTGCTGCTGATTATAGTGGTCATTTTGCTGGCCGTCGCTGGCTGGTTGTGGCGCAGCCAGCAGCCGCAGGCGGTGGTGTTTGGCACCACGCTGAAAGTGCATTATGAGCCGGCAATGGCCGGGGAACAGAAGCTGATTGACTATGTGGGTGAGCATATCGCGCCGGACTACGGCCTGAAGCTGGAGGCGGTCGGTGTGCAGGATCCGGTGCAGGCGGACCGTGCGGTAGCAGAAGGGCAGTATGCTGCGACGGTCTATCAGCATCAGTGGTGGCTGAAGCAGGTGGTCGATGCTAACGGCTTCCAGCTCACTTCCAGCCTGCCTCTGTTCCAGTGGGCCTTTGGTATTTACTCCGATCGCTACCACTCGGTGGCGGATCTGCCGCAGGGCGCAACCATTGTGGTGCCCGACGATGGGGCGAATCAGGGCCAGGCGCTCTGGCTGCTGGCGCGTCAGGGATTGATCACCCTCGATCCAACGGTAGAACCGCGCACCGCCAAACTGAAAAACATTGTCGGTAATCCGCACGGTTTCGTGTTCAAAGAGCTGGATCTGCTGACCATGCCGCGGGCGCTCAATTCGGTCGATGCGGCGATTGGTTATGTGTCGCAGTTTGACGCCGGTAAAGTCCCGCGTGACAAAGGTATTCTGTTCCCGCCCGCGCCGCGCACCTTTGCCTCGCAGCTGGTGATTGGTACGCCTTACCTGGAGCAGGAGAACATCGTCAAACTCAGGCAGGCTTTTGCCGATCCGCGCGTGCAGCAGTGGCTAAAAACCACCGATGACCCGCTGGTCAAAGGCGTACTGGTGCCGGTTTCTGCTGAATAACTTTACTGCCGAATACGCTACCCGGACCCGCATTGCGCGTCCGGGTTTTAGTGTTGGTGTCTTTGTTATCTTATTGATTATATTGTAATTAATAGCAAATATTGTTGCTTTGGTTCCCTGCATAAAGCGCTTATAACCACCTCACCTGCACAACAAAAACAGACGTGAGGCGTTATGAGTACTCTTCCTTTAGAAAACACCTTGCCGGCTTCGCAACCGGTACGTTCGGTCAGTGATGTGGCAAGGCTGATCAACACCCGCAGTAGCAAAAACAACTATGCGCGCATGATTGTGTTTCTCGCGTTGGGTGGCGTGTTCCTCGACGCCTACGACCTGACCACACTGTCGTACGGCATCGATGACGTGGTGCGCGAGTTCCAGCTATCGCCGTTCACCACCGGGCTGGTCACTTCATCCATCATGGTCGGCACCATCGTCGGCAACCTGATTGGTGGCTGGCTGACGGATAAGTACGGCCGCTATTCGGTGTTCATGGCCGACATGCTGTTTTTTGTCGTATCGGCGATTGCGGCGGGCTTAGCACCCAACGTCTGGGTGCTGATTGGCGCGCGCTTCCTGATGGGCATTGGCGTAGGCATCGATCTGCCGGTGGCGATGTCTTATCTGGCGGAATTTTCTAAATTTGCCGGCAAAGGCAACAAAGCCGCACGGCTCGCGGCCTGGTGCCCGATGTGGTATGCGGCTTCCACGGTGTGTTTCCTGCTGATTTTTGGCCTCTATTTTCTGCTGCCTAAAGATCATCTCGACTGGCTGTGGCGCGCCTCGCTGCTGTTTGGCGCGGTACCTGCGCTGTTGATCATCGCGGTGCGCAGTAAGTTCATGAATGAATCACCGTTGTGGGCCGCGAATCAGGGCGATCTGACCTCGGCGGTGCGTATCCTGCGTGATTCGTACGGTATTCATGCACACGAAGCAGAACCAGAAACGCCACCCGCGGCGGCGGCGCCGAAGGTGAGTTTTCGCGTACTGTTCCAGAAGCCGTGGCGTGAACGCACCATCGTTGCCGGCGTAATGAATATCTGTATTTCGTTTGAGTACACCGCCATCGCCTTCTTCCTGCCGTCGATACTGGCGCAATTTCTTGGTGCCGGTGTGTTCGAGACTATCTCAGCTTCGCTGGGGCTGAACGCGCTGTTTGCCTTTACCGGCGGGCTGCTGGGGATGCGTGGAAATATCCGTCACGCCACGTGGCGATCGCTGGCTTTGCGCTGCAGTTTTTGGCGCTGGTAGCGCTGACGTTGATTGGCCACCCGCAGGCGCTAGTGGGCATCGTATTCGCGGTGCTGATGCTCGGGCTGTGGCTGTTCGCTGAAGGCTTTGGCCCGGGCGCGCAGCTGATGGTCTATCCGGCGCTCTCGTATCCTACCTCGATTCGCGCGACCGGTGTCGGCTTTAGTCGTGCGCTGTCGGGCATCGGCAGTGCGCTGGCGCTGTTCATTCTGCCGATTCTGCAGGCGGCGCTCGGCACCAAAATGTTCTGGGTGGTATCGCTGGCCGCCATCATTCCGATCTTTTTCCTGCTGGCGGTGCGTCACGAACCGACCCGCCACGACATCGACGATCTTTCCCCTCAGGAGTAAAACATGAGCATTCTCTCTACCGGTACTGACTATGACACGCTGGCGGCGCACTTCCGACCGCTGTTTGCCCGCATCGCGGCGGGCGCAGCGGAACGCGAGCGTACGCGTACCTTGCCTTATGAACCACTGCAGTGGCTGAAGGAGGCCGGCTTTGGCACGGTGCGTATTCCACAGCAAAAAGGTGGCTGGGGCGCCTCGCTGCCGCAGCTGTTTCAGCTGTTAATTGAGCTGGCGGAAGCGGATTCCAACCTGCCGCAGGCGCTGCGCGCGCACTTTGCGTTTGTCGAGGACCGGCTCAACCAGCCGGACAATGTGGAGCGCGATGCGTGGTTTCGCCGTTTTGTAGATGGCGAGTTGGTGGGCAGCGGCTGGACGGAGATTGGCAACGTCAGGCTGGGCGACGTGATCACCCGCGTCACGCCTGCCGCCAATGGCTGGACGCTGAATGGCGAGAAGTTTTACAGCACCGGTGCGCTGTTCGCCGACTGGATAGATGTTTACGCGCGTCGCGATGACAATCAGGGTGACGTGATCGCGCTGGTGAATACGCATCAGCCGGGCGTCACGCGTGAAGATGACTGGGACGGATTTGGCCAGCGCCTGACTGGCAGCGGCACGACGCGCTTCGAGCACGCGCATGTGGAGACGCAGCACGTATATGATTTTGCCACGCGCTTCCGTTATCAGACCGCGTATTACCAGCACGTGTTGCTGGCAACGCTGGCGGGCATTGCGCGCGCGGTGGCGCGGGACGGCGCGGCAGCCGTTGCCGCACGCAACCGCGTTTACAGTCACGGCAACGGAGCTGCCTCGCGGCAGGATGCGCAGGTGCTGCAGGTGGTAGGCGAGATCACCAGTCTGGCATTTGCCGTCGAAGCCACGGTGATTCGCGCAACCCATTCACTGCAATCAGCGTATGAAGCGCACGTCAGTGCCGATGAAGCGGCCATCGCCGCCATCAACAACCTGGCGGAAGCCGAGGCCGGACAGGCGCAGGTGATCGCCAGCGAGCTGGTGCCGCGTGCTGCCACTGAATTGTTTAATGCGCTTGGCGCGTCGGATACGCGCGTCAGCAAAGCGCTGGATCGTCACTGGCGCAATGCGCGCACCGTCTCGTCGCATAACCCGGTGATCTACAAAGCGCGCGACATCGGTGACTGGAAAGTCAACGGCACCCCGCCAACCGGCATCTGGCAAATCGGCAGGGGAGAGGGGTAACCAGCCTTGATGAGCAAACGGCGCTGTTATCGGGCGCCGTTTAATGGCGCAGAATCCAGCTGCATCATGGAATTAGCACCTCATAAGCCGCAACCCGGCGGCTTATGAGCGGTATTCAATAATATTGAAACCTTCATCAGCCGCTGGTGCTGAGAAATAACGGCTTATGATTTCAAACTGTTCATCTGAAGCGGCAAAATCGTGGGTGCCTGCTGCATTACGGGCACGTAATCGGCTCTTACACACCTCATCAGGGACGTTAAGGAAATGCAGGTGGTTAGCAGCACCTGATGCTTTGTTTAGCTTTGATGTCAGCGTGATGCAGATAGCGGAGTTCGCAGGGGGTAGGGCCGCTTTGTGCCAGGAGTGAACGTTGCCGCCAATTGAGTTGACTTGTACTCAGAGTGCTGTAGAGGTCTGGTGCTTTTCATTTCATAAAATTTTCCAGACACCGGCAGGTCTATATGTTTCTGAGCAGTATTATATTTTTCTGATCTGATGAAGGCGAAAGGCCGAAATGGCGTTCATATTCCCGACTGAATTGCGAATGGCTTTGGTAGCCAACAGCATGTGCTATGGCCGTGATGCTGTCGCCAGTTGTGGCTAACTTTAACCGTGCCTGCATCAGGCGAACACGTTTTTGGTACTGGACTGGGCTGAGCGCAGTGATAGCCCGAAAATGACGATGAAAGGCTGAAACGCTTAATGCCGCCATGGCGGCCAGCTCTTCCACCCGCACGGCTTGCATATAGTTTTGTTTCAGCCAGTAAATCACTTTATAGATTCTGGCGAGATGCGACTCTGGCGTGGCAATATCACGCAGCATCCAGCCCTGCGGCCCCTGAAGGACCCGAAATAAAATCTCTCTTTCATACGCAGGAGCTAAAGCAGAAATCTCCTCTGGCTTGTTGAGCAGTCGCAGCATTCTCAACCAGACATCAAGTAATTCGAAAGTAACCGGGGCGACAGAAAATCCCGCGCTATAAAGATGCGCTTTCCCCGAATCCGGCATGTCATTCAGTAATTCAGCAATAATCTCAGGCTTTGGCGTCAGGCTCACCGCAAGATAGGGCGCTCCGGTTCGCTCATCGGCAAAGACCTTGCCGACGGCGGGCAGATCCACCGACATCACAAAGTAAGTGGCAGGATTGTATTGCCAGGTTTGATCGCCCACCGTCATGCTCTTGGAACCCGTAAGTATCAGATTAATCATCGGCTCATAGACAGCAGCAAGACGATGTTCAGGAATTTCTCCCTGAACCATTGCGACACGCGGTATAGCGGTTTCAGTGATTTTATTCCCGGCTTTTGAAGCCAACAGGCGCAGTTCAGCTAATTTTTTTTCCATCTTTATTAAATAACACGGCAAGGGATGGGCAACAAGATTAAAGCAGGATTAGGCAAATGTCAGAGAGGATTACAGGAGCCAGCGTTCGACGCAGTGCGTAACCTTATATGCGTCATCCATTTATGTCAGGAGTTTTTTATGAAATATGTGCTGATTACTGGCGGAAGCCGCGGCATTGGGGCCAGCACGGCGGCTGAGTGTGCGCGTCGTGGTTTTGGCGTTATCCTGACCTGGAGCAGCAAGCAGGACGCCGCCAGCCAGGTGGTTAAGCATATTCAGGCCGCCGGAGGGCATGCATTAGCGTTGCAGTTAAACGTAGAAGATACCAGCAGCTTTAGTCAGTTTCGTTCGGTTCTCGAGGATGCAATGGAATCACGCTGGGGTGCCAGGGGACTTCACGGGCTGGTCAACAATGCAGGATATGGCCTTTATAACCCCATTGAGACAGTCACTGAAGCGCAGTTCGACAGCTTGATGAACGTTCATTTGAAGGGGCCTTTCTTCCTTACCCAGACGCTGCTACTACTTTTACGGCCGAATGCCTCGATTGTTAATATCACCAGCGCCACTACCCGCGTGGCAACCGCAGGCGTAGCGCCGTATGCAACATTTAAAGGTGGCCTTGAGGTATTGACGCGCTATATGGCGAAAGAGTTTGGTGAGAGGAAGATCCGGGTCAATGCCGTTTCGCCCGGTCCAATCCGTACTGAGCTGGGTGGCGGTTTAAGTGATGAATTCGCAGCATTGCTGGCCGGACAAACAGCCCTTGGCCGAATTGGCGAGCCCGACGAAGTTGCTCGTGTTATCGCCGGTTTACTGTCTGCCGACTATGGCTGGATTAATGCCCAGACGATAGAAGTCGCGGGTGGTTATAACATCTGATTGCGGAGCTTTTATGCTGGATCATATCTTCATCACTGTAAGCGATACTGAGCGTTCAATCGTTTTTTATGAGCGTGTTCTGCCCCTTCTTGGTATCACCAACCGTCACGATTATGACGGCAGCAATGGCCCCTCAGGCCATCCTGACCTCAGGGGATTTGGTGCCAATGGACGCGTATTTTTCTGGCTTAGATCGGGCTCGCCTTCTCCTCAGGCCGTGCATGTCGGGTTTGTGGCAGATTCCGAAATTATGGTTAACCAGGCTTATGCCGAGGCCATCGCCGCGGGTGCCATGGAGATTCACTCGCCGGGCGCGCAATTGCATTATGATCCGCGCTATTACGCTGCTCAGGTTAGAGACCCGGATGGATACACTCTTGAGTTTGTCTATAAAAGCTGGCAGCACGGGCGCTGAAAACATGATGTGGCAAAGTAAGATTGGGGATGTAATCCTGGCTATGCCCAATCTGATTTCTCTTTAAAGATGCAATATCTTAATGATGAAAATCATGATGCGCGGTGCGTCAGGCTATGCCTGGGCGATGATTGCACGTCACGCGCAGGAAGCTGGTCTGACAATAATAATCGCCGGGCGCGATCGCGAAAAACTGGCCGCGATGGCATCAGAACTGAAGGTCGCTTTCCGGGTTTTCAGTCTGGATGCTCCTGAGACTATTGATAATGCTCTGAATGATATTGATGTACTTATAAACTGTGCCGGTCCGTTTATGTATACCGTGAGGCCGTTAATCAGTGCAGCAATCCGCCCAGTCTTTACGCCGCCTATGGCAGGTTTTTACTGCATTACTGAGTCTGAACTCTGACACGAAACGGGAGCTTTTATGTCTGTCATCGACCATATCGAAATTCCAGTGAAAAATGCGTCATTTTCGCTGCACTTCTATCAGCAGGCACTTGAGCCATTAGGCTTCAGACTGGTTGTTACTCAGGAGCCTGACAAAACACGTACCGGCGGTTTTCGTTATGGACTTGGGCCGCAAGCTTATCCCCGGCTGTGGCTACATGATAATCAGGAAACCGGTGCGCCGTTGCATCTGGCTTTTTCTGCTGACGAACGCAGCATAGTGGATGAATTCTGGAAACGGGCTATCAAGGCGGGTGGAAAAGATAACGGAGCTCCGGGAGTGCGTAAACAATATCATTCACAGTACTATGCTGCGTATGTTTTTGATCCTGATGGCAACAATCTGGAAGTCGTCTGTCAGCGAATCACGTAAGATAATCAGACATGCGTATTATCTTATGCAGACGTTTAATTTCAGCGTGAATTAAAATCGTAAATTTTATCTGGATTCCTGATACATTTTCTCTGCAATGATTTTACACAGTGCGGAGCTTTCAATTAGCTTGCAAGGTTTTAGTCTCAGCGCATTTCCCCATGCAGTTGCATCGGATTTTGCTGCACGGTATTATTTTGCACCACCGTGCATCTTGATCCCGCGGGTAATCGTTGAGGGTGCTCTTGATAATTTGACAGCGATGTCCCGGGTAGGGAGCTTTGCTATCAGTCCTCTGGATATCTTTTCTCTTTCATCAAGCGAAAGCGCTAATTGGTGGCGCTTTCGCAAGGGAGGACGGTAGCCACCTGTCTGGTGGGGAGTAGGCATAATAGAAGAATAATATCTATTGAACAATCTGGCGATATCATCCAGGAAATGACCTTACTTATATCTGTCCAGCAAAGTCGCCTTCTGCTCTGGCGTGTAGTTAACCCGTGTTCTTCGTTTCATGACAACGTCCCTCTTGGTTAAGGATAGCGTTGCATCGAATCGTTGAACTCACAGCCAGAAGCGGACGTTGAGAACGTCACTAATTTAATCAGAGGATAACAGGTCATAGCATATGGGCTTCATTGACTGAGCTCCATCAATTCAAGCGTCTGACCATCAGGGCTTTGTAAATATATTACTCTGGTTCCCTGCATGGGTCCCGACAACACTGTCTGAGGTTTACCCGGTGTTTTCCAGCCATAGTCCGATGCTTTGCTCAGGAGCGAATCAAGATCCTCAACTATAAAAGCAAGGTGAGCATAGCCTGGGATATAGGGTACTGAAGGTTCTGCTGGCTGCTCAATGTTATTGTATTGTAGTAATTCAATTTTAATATCAGCCAGTTCAAGCAAAGCCATTCGCACATCTGCTCCCCTTGCGCCTGTGACTTCATCGATTATTGGTCCAGACATTTTTCCTTCGCGTAATAACTCACCTCCAAGGATATGAGTCCAGAAGAATAATGATTCATCAATGTTTTTAACTGAAAAACCAACGTGATTAGCACTTAAGATCATGCGATTACCTGCTGAGTTTTGAAAATTGATCATCCAACTATATAAAAATCCTGCTTTATTGCTACACGATAAATGCGCTGGGGCTTTTCAGGAAAAGGCATTGTTGAATTCGGTTTTGAATAATGCATTTACGATTTATACACAGCAGCAGATGTACAGTAGCTGTCGGGGTTCAGGAAAAATCAATGACGATAAGCGCACGGCAAATACTGCATTCAGGATGAAATGCAGAAAAATAATGATGAAAGCCGCGGCACTCAGCAAGGTGCGCTTTTCCTTCAGGATAAACGTCAGTCCGGACAACGCCGCACCGGTCGCTGGATAAAAAGCAGAGGATAGCCGGGCAGAGGTTGAGGACAATAGCTGTTACGGGATTCAGTGCAAGGCTAAGTCAGCGTAGCGGTGTGGTGCGCCAGGGGCCTGGAAGAAGGCGGAGATAAAGGGCGTTTAGCGAAACGGTGCTTACAATTCATAGAGTTACATAATATTAATACCGCCAGACGACCTCATGAGCTGTTCTACACTTACACATTCAACCAAGCCGTTTGATTGAAAAAGCAGCATCACTGAGAGGGAGGCGACCGCAAAGCGTCACGCAGCCGCAGCCTTCATAACTGATCATGTACGTGAGGAGAACATCATGAAAGCAGTTGTCTATAACGGACCTTTTGACGTTTCAGTCAAAGAGGTTCCGGATCCCAAAATCGTTCGCCCTACCGATGTGCTTGTCCGTATTACCACCACCAATATCTGCGGTTCGGATCTGCATATGTACGAAGGACGAACCAGCTTCGAACAGGGTCGCATCTTTGGCCATGAAAATCTGGGGCAGGTCATTGAAATCGGCAGCGCGGTTGAGCGGGTTAAAGTTGGCGATTATGTCTGCCTGCCCTTTAATGTCGGCTGCGGATTCTGTGAAAATTGCGAGAAAGGGTTAACCGGCTATTGCCTGACGGCAAATCCGGGTACGGCCGGTGCCGCCTATGGCTTTGCTGAAATGGGCGAATGGGATGGCGGACAGGCGGAGTTACTGCGTGTTCCCTATGCTGACTTTAACTGTCTGGTGCTGCCGCCGGATGCGGTTGAAAAAGAGGAGGACTACGTTTTACTTTCCGACATCTTCCCCACCGGCTGGCATGCCACTGAACTGGCAGGACTGCGCCCCGGAGAGAGTGTGGCGATTTACGGCGCAGGCCCGGTCGGCTTGATGGCGGCTCACTCGGCCATGATCAAAGGCGCATCGCAGGTGTTTGTGGTTGATACCCATCCGGACAGACTGGCGCTGGCCGAACAACTGGGTGCAGTAGCGATCAATGGTGTGGGCGATGAGGCAGTCAATAAAATTCTCGAGTTAACCGACGGGCGCGGCACGGATTGCGGTTGCGAGTGTGTGGGGTATCAATGTTGCAATAAACATGGCCACGAGGATAACTCTGCCACGCTTAACAGCCTTGTCGCGTCAACTAAGGCCACGGGCGGCATCGGTGCGGTCGGCGTTTTTGTTCCGCAGGATCCCGGAGGCGCGACCGACCTGGCCAAAGAGGGTAAAGTGCCTTTCGATTTTGGGAATTTCTGGTTTAAAGGTCAGTCAATCAAGACCGGTCAGTGTAATGTCAAAGCATACAACCGCCAGCTCGCAAGGCTTATCCATCAGGGCAGAGCCAATCCAGCGCAGATCATCTCACATCGTCTCGCTCTGGCGGACGCTGCCGAAGGCTATAAGCATTTTGATGATCGTGATAATGGCTGGACAAAAGTCATTCTGAAACCCTGAAAGCCAGGTAACTCACAAGAGCTAAGACACATTCAGGCGGTGGGAAGAGGGAGAACGAAAACTGCCTGCCTGTCTGTGGCTGACTATATCTGGCATTACCACGCTTATGAAACATCAGCGCAAACCCGATAAAGCGCTTAAGCAGTCCCGCTGTTAAGCGCCATGAACTGAGCTGCAAGACGTCAGATATCTGCATACTGGGGTTAGTTGAACACACCGTTAATCACGGCGGTCACAACTGCTGTGCTCAACGCAATAAGCACTAAATCATCTCCAACCGCGCGCCACTCGTAGCCGGGGTAGTAAGGCAGCGCATTTATCATGGATGCTGGCAAATTTTTCTTAGCAATACCCGGTGGCAATGCTTTCCCACGCGCCACTTTCTTAGCGATTCCCGGTGGCAGAGATTGATAGCCTACCAAACCATAGTTGACGGCGAGCGCTCGTGCCTGTGAGAAGCTGATATCAGATTGAACATGATCGGGGTGCCGGGCGTTCTTGCGATGTCCATGTTCGTTTTTCGACGATGCGTAACCCTGCTCTTTATTTCCGTGCGCGCCATTATTACCGTGATTGCCATTGCCATTGCCATTGCCATTGCCATTGCCATTGCCATTGCCATTGCCAGGGTTTGCATAAGCCGGTGCAACAAAAACGGCGAAACCAATCAACAGAGCAAAGGTTGTTTTGAGCGTGCGTTGCGTGAGCATGACTGATGTCCTTAATAGTATGTGTTGCCTGATTGAAATATAGAACGAGGCGGCAATCTTAACCATCACCTCATTTCTGAAATATCAGTAATGTAATAAGCCGGACATGTCTGGGACTCACTCTGAACGCGGGCATTCCACTGCTTAGCCTCTGAATCCAGGGGGGTACCTGCCGGCTCGTGACTATTGAGAGAAATGTCCGCTCGTCGCGCAAAGCGGACATTGACGCTTCGAATCAACTTAGAGACGAATCAGGACAACCGTTAAGTCGCCCTGAAAAGGGGGCTATAGCGGTAAAACGGTTTCCACGGTGTGCTGAAAAACGTATGGATCTGAAAGTAACTCAAATTGTTCGTCATCCGGATACGTCACTGCCACGTGATAGTTTTCTCCCGCGAAAGTCTTTACTGACTGCAGATCCTTCCAGTAAGTTGCCAGAAAGAAATGCTCCCAGTCACCCTGTGTTTCTCTGCGCACATAAGCGCCTATATTCCCGGCAATGCTTCGTGAATGTTCCACACCTGTCTTCTCAAGGTGTTTCGCAAAATCTTCAGCGTGTTTAAGCGGAACACAACCGTGCCAGGTTCTTACAATCATTCGCCTTTCCTCTTAATGTGGCAAGGAGGTAACCCTATCATCGCAATCCACTTAACGGTGTAATTTCTGAAGGACGAGTTGTTTAATACAAAATAAATTTATGACGACCGAAGCCTATTTACTCTTACCTGTATGTCCGTTTTTCGCTCATCGAGGCATTCGTCGGTGGGGAAGTCCGCTCCGTGCCGGCCCGTTATTTCTGTAGTCTGGCTGCGGCTTTCAGCGTCGCCTGCCGCCGCTTTTCAATAAATGGCGCAACCTGTTGCTGAGCTTTTTTCAGCTGTTCTTCAGATGCGGAGCGGGGCGAGCCACAGTCAAAGGGCGGGGCAGGGTCATATTCCATATGCAGCTGAATGTTTTGCGCGATATCCGGTCCGAACATCTCTGATACGACGCTGAGGGCAAAATCGATACCTGAAGTCACACCGGCGCCCGTTATACGGTTGCGGTCGCGTACAACACGCTCATTTACTGGCTCTGCGCCCAATAGCGCCAGCTGATCCAGCGAAGCCCAGTGCGTCGTCGCTTTATATCCCTCAAGAAGCCCGGCCGCGCCCAGCACAAGCGATCCGGTGCATACTGACGTTACCAGCTTCGCCTGTTTACTTTTAGCCCGGATAAACGACAGGACTTCTTCATCCTCCATCAGGTTTATCTGCCCCGGCCCGCCGGGAATACATATTATATCCAGCGCGGGACACGCGTCGAACGTGGTGGTTGGCTGAATCGCCATCCCCCGGTCTGACACCACAAGGTCCAGATTTTTCCAGATGAGATGCACTTTCGTGTCTGGTGCCCGCGCAAAGACTTCAAACGGACCGGTCAGGTCAAGCTGCGTAAGCGCAGGGAACAGCAGCAGACCGATGGATGTAGATGCAGAATCACTCATAAATAATGCCTTCATTGTGTGCCAGCAGCCGACATCGCTGCGGTAAGTTATGAATCACTGCAACAGACGATGCAGAGAAACCGCCATCAGCAATAGTGGCATATTTCCCCAGCATCAATGAGTTTGTTTTATTCGCGAAAAATACTCGTGTTTGAATGACGGCGACAAGCCAAATGTCCATAAGCCTGAATGGCCGCGCTGGCATCGTCGCCATCCAGTGAAAGCATAATCACCCGATCGGAATCTCATCTATGTCAGTATAAATTTTTAACCCGCGTTCTCTGCCAATCCGTATATCGTTATCGGCGCCGTGCGACGCGCCCGGCATACGTAAGATCGCGTCGCAATGTTGAATAAGCCGATGTGCAACCGGATAAAGATAAGCCTCACTGATTTCATCACCGATTGCCTTTGAACCTGCGGCGGCGGCAAGAGGTAATGCCAGCCATTCTCCAATCACCGGCGTATGCCCTCTGTGATAAACCTGCAGAGCGGCTTCATCTAATTTTTGTATATTGGCGTGAATTAAGGCCGGGTCTCCTTCGGTGCCGCTGCGCACAGGGCCGGCAATCAGGATCAGCATGGTATTGGCTCCTCAAAATGGACATTCATGGCAACGTATTGCAGTAACATGATGGTTTTCGCATCCATAATCTCCCCGCTGCGAATTGCGCTCAGGGCCTGAGTCAAAGGCCATTCCAGTACTTCAATATCCTCGCCCTCATCGGCAAGGCCACCGCCTTTGCTCTGGCGATCGTCATCAGCATATTCGGCGATAAAGAAATAGAGTTTCTCGGTAACCGAACCCGGACTCATAAAGGCTTCCATGACTTTTTCAATATGCTGCACCCGGTAACCGGTTTCTTCTTCTGCCTCCGCGACAATGCGGGTTTCCGGCGAAGCGTTATCGAGCAGCCCGGCAGCCGCTTCAATCAAAAAACCTTGGTGACCATTAATGAAAACCGGCAAGCGAAACTGGCGGGTCAGCACCACGCTGCGCTTTTGGCGATTATAGAGAAGCACGACGGCACCATTACCGCGGTCATACGCTTCACGTTGCTGCTTCTGCCACGAGCCGTCACGGCGCTGCAATTCAAAGGTGTATTTTTTCAGGGTGTACCAGTTGTCGGACAACAGCTGCTCACGGATATTGCGTATTTTCTGCTGCATAGCTTGCCTCCTGAAGATGACAAAACAGACGCTATCATGCATGATCGTGCAAATTCAAGAAAAAACGTGAGCGGGTAATTATGCTATCAAGCCAGCGAAAACAACAGATTCTGAAGATTCTGGCGGCTGAAAATCAGGTGATGTCAGGTGAGCTCAGTCAGCGTTTCGGCATATCCGAGGACTCAATACGCCGCGATTTGCGCGAGCTGGCCGCTGAAGGACTGTTACAGCGCGTGCACGGCGGCGCGCTGCCGGTGTCAGCCGCGCTGGCATCCTTCGAAAAACGCAAAAACGTGCAAATGAGTTCCAAGCAGTGTGTGGCGCAAAAGGCGGTGAAGCTGATTCAACCCGGTCAGGTAGTGATTATTGACGGCGGAACCACCACCGCAGAACTGGTGCAGTTGCTGCCAGCAGACCTGGCTTTCACGGCGATCACCCACAGCCCCGGTATTGCGGTTGCGCTGGTGGATTTTCCGCGGGTAGAAGTGATAACCCTGGGCGGGCTGCTCTATCGCCACTCGGTGGTCGCGGTGGGATCGGCTGTCCATGAGGCGGCTGCGCGTATTAATGCTGATCTGTTTTTCATGGGCGTTACCGGCGTGCATAAAACCGCCGGCCTCACGACCGGCAACTATGAAGAGGCCGGCATAAAGCGCGCGCTGGCGGGGAGAGCCGCCGAGACCGTTGTCATGGTGTCAAAAGAGAAACTCAATTCCGCCTCCGCCTTCGCGATTGGGGATCTGGATCTGGCCAGTGCGCTGATTGTCGATGGCGAACCTGATAAAGAGCTGCGCATGGCTTTAAAGCAGAAGCATGTCTCGCTGTTGTAGTGTTCTACGCTGCCTTTTTGACGCATCTGCGAAACAGATCGGTTCGTGATTGTGCATGACCTGCATGGCAAAGCTGTGAATGTCCGTGACCTGCCCCAAAAGATTGATACACCGCGTTGTCAGTAATATCCGCAGATCGCTCAAAGCTGAAACTCACCAGAGCCAACGCCGTTTTGGCTCTTGCCAGGCCCCCTGCCAAAGGTCAAAACGCTTGAGTTGTTCAAGTTTGTGTAGAACGACATCTTCACCTACGGATGAGAGAGTTCGCTCTGGAATTGAAATGCCGAAAAGGCCTTCAGCAATAGCGAATATTTCACAACCTGATGTCAGTGAGCCCAAAGATTTTTCTATCTTCTTAAGATCAGCTTTTACAATTAACTGAAGTCCCATCAGAATTTAAACTCCACAATTGCTACCTGCTCGAATGCTTCTTTAATCTGGGCCAGGACCAGGTCGGAGATCGATTGTCCTCTGATATCATAGACGACCCGACAAGTTTGAATGTGCGATGGAAGTTGCGATAGTCCATAGGATATTCTGGCAATATTATACGCAATACTGAGTTTTATTGATTCCGGAGATGCCAGGCTGTGGCTGGCTACAAGTATAAACTCTCCATGAACTTCATTAATAAAATCCGGGACGAACATTACACCTCCCTTTTATTACCTTCACCGATTTCTATCAATTGAATGTCTTTACGTCAGAATTTATCATAACAGTTATCCTTCTCAAAAATCGATGTACGTTCTTAGCTCATAGTGGACTTAACATTATGTAGTCAAAAGATGTAACCATGCATCAAGGCTGTCGTTTTAACCTTTTCCATTGCTCGAGAGTCAGAGTGAACATCAGGTTAGCCGGTGGGTCCTCAGGATTGTCTATCCTTTGGTTAAACAACAGACCTGCTTTTTCAAGAACGCGGCGAGAGGCGATATGATTTTCGCGTGTAACTCCGACAATTTCAGGAAGTTTTAGCTCGTCGAATGCATATATTAAAGCGCGACAGGCAAGCTCGGTTGCATAACCTTTCCCCCATGATTCTGGTTCAAACCGGTAGCCCAAATTATTCGTTTGTCGGCCATTGAACTGACTGACAAATACACCTCCAAAGCCAATGATCCTTTCTGGATCCGCCTTTTCAGAAACAGCCCAGTCGTCAAACCCATAACGCTCACGATCTGCGGTTCGCTGCAGGATAACATTACGACTATGCTCAATGTCCCGATGAGGACCCCTCGGGTTAAACGCGTGAGTTCTGATGTCACCGTAAATGCCAAACAGCGCATCCAGATCGGACATTACTACTGGTCTGTAAAGCAGCCTTTCTGACTCCCAGTACATTACTCTCTTCATTCCATGTAAGTGATTTGTTTAAACACATTAATATGTGAGACATAGGCTGAGAAGCATTTCTTTGAAACCTTTCAGCACTGATATCAAAAGCTGTCTACCCGGTTTCTCTGTAGGGACCGTATGATGCGGTTGCTGACGTCCGCTTTGTGCCAGAAGCGGACGTTTTCAGCCAGTCCTGCCAGCTATCTTGTGCTCATAGCAAGTTTAGCCGCGAAGCATAAAAATAAGCCCCCTGTTGCTCTGTCCATCATCTGGACAACGCGATTTTTCTTCAAAATAGCTGACGCAAAATGCGTGCTTAAAATGAGTGTGACTGACCATATAGTCCCAATCGCCACGTGGATGCTGACCAGGATAAAAGTCCATATCAAAGGAGAGTGACCGGCAGGTATGAACTGCGGCAAAAAGGAGACATAGAAAATGCCCATTTTAGGGTTTAGCACATTTCCCAACATTCCTCTGATAAACCAGTTCCCCTGAAAACCATTGTCATCATCGCCATCACTGAAAGATGATCGGGGACGTATCAGCAGTTGTAAACCCAGCCAGCTCAGGTAGACCGCGCCACAAACTTTAAGCACCGTATAAGCCATTTCTGAAACCACCAGAAGTGCACCAAGGCCTAATGCGACCAACGCCCCCCATAAAAAACAGCCAGCATCAATGCCAAGCGCAGCGTGAAAAGCCTTTTTGCCGCCCTCTGCACAAGCAGTGCGCAAAATAAGTGCCGTATCAAGGCCGGGGGTCAGGGTAAGTAACAATGCTGCGAGAGAGAATGCGAAGAGAGAATCGTTAACAGTCATTTTCTTTGTCCGAAAGAGCAGATGTTAATCATTTAGTTCCCTGTAATCAATCTAACAAATATCAGTTTTAAGTGTCCGCTTTTCGCTCATAGCGGACCATGCTCCGCGTCTGTCCGCTTTGTGCCAGAAGCGGACTTTGCAAACATCACTGTTTCAATAAGCAGATAACGGGCTATGCCATGTGGACTTCATTGACTGTGCTCCATCAACTCTAGCGTCTGACCATCAGGGCTTTGTAAATATATTACTCTGGTTCCCTTCATCGGTCCTGACAACACTGTCTGAGGTTTACCCGGCGTCTTCCAGCCATAGTCCGATGCTTTACTCAACAGTGTATCAAGATCTTCAACTGTAAAAGCAAGGTGAGCGTAGCCTGGGATATAAGGTGCTGAAGGTTCTGCTGGCTGCTCAATATTATTATATTGTAGTAATTCAATTTTGATACCAGCCAGTTCAAGCAAAGCCATCCGTACATCAGCTCCCCTTGCACCTGTGACTTCATCGATTATGGGTCCAGACATTTTTCCTTCGCGTAATAATTCACCTCCAAGGATATGAGTCCAGAAGAATACGGAGTCTTCAATGTTTTTAACTGAAAAACCAACGTGATTAACACTTAAGATCATTCGATTACCTGCTGAGTTTCGAAAGTTGACCATCCAACTATATGAAAAGAAAGCTTTATTGCTACACAATAAATGCGATGGGATTTGTACAGGAACAAGCACTATGCAATTCGGTTTAAACTATGTATTTACGATTCATACACAGCAACAGATGTACAGAAACCAGCTCCCGTTGATAAATAAGCAACCATGCTATAAGCCTTAATGCCGTTCAGTTAAGTCCCAAATTCACTTACCGCACATTTCGTAGCGGCGCGATTAATCGCGCCTACTAATAGCAGCACCGTGCCCATCAATGCTTCGCGCAATAAATTGCGCCGCTACAAAAAAGTGCCTGCTGTTTACTCTCAATTGATAAGCATTATGCTATAAGCCTGCATTTTTTGTCGATAAATAGCTGATGACCGCTTCGCGCTCATAGCAGAAATGGACTTGTGCTAAGTCCTCTGTAGGCTAAAAGCGGACATTATTATTGATGGCCGCCGATAAAATGCTGACCTTTTGCCTGATCTTACAGCACTTCTACCACTTCAAATTCTTCAGCAATCAACTCCATATCTTCTGAAAAATGACCATCACGGCTAAAAAAGCGCTGGTGTTCTTTCTGCCAGAATTCAAGACTTAAATCGCCTTCACCTTCTTTGCGGGCAAACGCTTCTGTAACATCACAAAAACGCACCAGCCGCAGTGAAATCAATCTGATCACACAGACCGGGGTATTCTGACCATCAAGAATAATGTTATAGCTCCCAATCTTCGGAGCAGACTCCTCCTGCTGGTAAGCGGTAAACGATCCGCAGGAAGCTGTTTTGATGCCTTTTTTTACCAGTTCCGCCAGCTTGCTGGCCAGTTCTGCGCTGTCACCCATTTGCCAGGCATCTGCGCCAGGATACTTCACTTTTATTTCCTCAACCGCAAACATGAAAATTCCCTCAATCGTCGGTGAATGAAAAGTTAAATCGTTTATAGCATGAACTGTTCCGGTATTGAGAATCAGGCTGATCGTCGCATATTGTGGTTCACTTTTTGCTCAACGCGGACACTTTACATAAATCCAAACGACAGGAGGCTGAGGCTTAATGTGCAAACCTGCGCGAGCCAATGACACAAAGGATTACGCCGAGCGTTATGAGAACCATCATCGGGCTTACCGTTTCAGACAGTAACGTTGCTGAAAGTCCGAGACCAAAGAATGGCTGCAGCAACTGTAATTGTCCCACAGCGGCGATGCCGCCCGCAGCCAGTCCCCTGTACCAGAAAATGAAACCAATCAGCATACTGAACAGCGATACATATCCCAGTGAAAGCCACGCCTGCAGGCTTATTTCGCCCATGTTCTCCGGCAAGGTCTCCAGGGTGGCAACAAGCATCAGCGGCAGGGACATAATCAGTGCCCAGCAGATAACCTGCCATCCTCCCAATTCACGCGAAAGCTTTGCACCTTCGGCATAGCCGAGGCCACACACAATCACGGAAGCCAGCATCAGAAGATCGCCGGTTACTGATACAGAACCTTTCTGGAGTAGGGCAAATCCCATCACCAGCAGGCTGCCGGCGACTGAAAAAATCCAGAAAGCCAGCCTGGGCCTTTCGCCTCCTCTGACAACGCCGAAAATAGCCGTCGCCATGGGTAGCAGACCGAGGAAGACAATAGAGTGAGCCGAGGTAACGTGCTGCAGCGCCATGGCTGTCAGAAGAGGAAAACCAACCACTACACCTGCAGCAACGACAACCAGAGAAATCAGCTGATGCCGCTGAGGACGAGCCTGACTTAAAAAGAGAATCAGCATAATGGCCAGTACACCGGCAATTGAAGCGCGTGAAAAAGTCAGAAAAAAGGGATCCATTTCCCGCACTGCTATGCGTGTTGCGGGCAAAGAGCCACTGAAGATGATCACGCCGGTCAGCCCGTTCAGCCAACCTGATTTCAGGCCAGAATGTGTATTTTTTACCCTGGTAACTGTCACAACAGACCTCATTAAGTTCGATAAATGATTTAACAGATAACGTTGACAGCCCCCATGCTAAGTACCAGAATTCAGGACAATCAAATAATTGTCATAGATACAATTCATGAAAGCTCGATACAAAGTCATCGTGGATGAATTCGCTTCCGCGATACGAACAGGCGCGCTCCTGCCGGGCGCCCGCCTGCCTACCCACAGAGCGCTGTCGGCTGAAAAGCACGTGTCACTGGCAACGGCTACCCGCGTTTACGCTGAGCTGGAAGCCATGGGGCTGGTGAGCGGAGAAACCGGAAGAGGAACATTTGTCAGGGAAATTTCGTTGCCCGCCGGGCTGGGTCTGGATCAGCACGCAGTGGCGTCTGACGTGCTCGATCTGAACTTCAACTATCCTACGCTACCGGACCAGGCGGAACGGTTACGCCAGGCAATGCGACAGCTGGCCACATCTGGCGATCTGGCTTCACTGTTGCGTTACCAGCCGCACGCTGGCAGGCAAAGCGACAGGGAGACAATCGCGTTATGGCTCAATGCCTCCGGCATGACCGCGTCTGCTGATGAGGTTTTGATTGTAAATGGCGCGCAGCACGGTCTTAGCGTTGCTGTTATGGGGCTGCTGAAACCCGGGGATGTGGTGGCTGTAGATGCTCTGACCTATCCTGGCTTCAAAGCCCTGGCCAGCCTCTATCATCTGGAGCTGGTGGCGATACCCGCTGATGCCAGTGGACCGGACCTGACGGCATTCAGGCAAATCTGCCAACGCCGGCGCCTGCGCGCGGTGTATACCATGCCAACACTGCATAACCCGCTTGGCTGGGTTATGAATGATGCCCAGCGCAGGGAGCTGGCCCGTATTGCCAGAACGTTCGATCTGCTTATCATCGAAGACGCGGCCTATGCATTTCTTGTCCGTCGTCCACCGCCGCCGCTTGCCACTTATGCGCCTGAAAGAACCGTTTATGTTACCGGTTTTGCTAAAAGTGTTGCCACTGGCCTGCGCGTCGGTGCCGTAGTGTGTCCCACTGAAATGCGAATCATCCTGGAGCGAGCCATCAGGGCAACGACCTGGAATACTCCCTCCCTCATGGTTTCGATTGTCTGCGACTGGATTAAAGATGGCACACTTAAACGCTTTGAGGCGCTGAAAAGACGGGACGCGCGTCACCGGCAGGCGCTGGCGCGCAAAATACTTGTGAACTGTGAATGGGTAAGCCATGACAACTCTTACTTTATCTGGCTATCACTGCCTCAGGAAGTGAGAGCTGACAGGCTTGTTCACCGATTGATGCAGCAACATATCTCTGTTGCCACAGCAGAACCCTTTAGCACCTCAAACTGTGTGCCGCATGCTATTCGTCTGGCGCTTGGCTCAGTCACGATGAGTCAGTTGAGCGAGGCCCTGGCGAAAATTAAAGAGGCTATCGAGTATGAGAGTGATCTTTGAGCGCTGTCCGCTCCTCGCTCATAAGGAATCATAGCTGCGTGCATGCCCGATCTGCCTCTGGTGCGGATGTGGTTTCATCGTGCCCGAGCATCTGCACGGGCAGTGCAAAACCTCTGCGCCAGCTCCCGTGACGCTGTTCACAATCCGTGCAATTTAAAAGACACCGCGGTGACTTTTCAGTCGTAAAACCCTTAGCGTGGTGTTTTGTATGTAACATTATTGTTAATGATTAGATGTTTTAATGTTTCAAAATGGCAGTGAAAGCTATTATAAAGCTCAAAATCGTGCCAGAACCCTCTATCCATTAACATTTATTTAACATGTAAAATTATATAATTTAACATTTATGGGCTTTGCTCACATTTCCATCACATCTGCGCGAAAACCTATGTACGGGTAAGTTAATCTCTGAGCGTGAATTAAATAGCAACCGCCTGTTCCCTATATCAGAACCTCATCAGAAAGGTACCAAAATGAAATTTAACCTCGCATTAGTCAGTGCATGTGTGGTTTCAGCGTGCATGTTATTCACAACACCCTCATTCGCTGCCAAACCTTACGATATCGCGGTGGTGGCCAAAGTTACCGGTATTCCGTGGTTCACCCGCATGGAAGTCGGCGTAAAAGAAGCCGCGCAGAAACTGGATGTCAACGCCTATCAGGTTGGCGCCTCGACGCCCGATCCGGCGCAGCAGGTCAAGGTGATTGAAGATCTGATTGCCAAAAAAGTTGACGCCATCATTGTGGTGCCAAACGATGCCAAAGTACTGGAGCCGGTACTGAAAAAAGCGCGCGACCAGGGCATCGTGGTATTAACCCATGAATCGCCGGACCAGCAAATTGGTCAGTGGGATGTTGAAACCATCGACAGCCAGAAATATGCGCAAGCCAATATGGACGAGCTGGCAAAAGATATGGGTGGCAAAGGCGGTTATGCCATTTATGTCGGCTCTTTGACCGTGCCATTACATAATGCGTGGGCCAATGCGGCGATCAAATATCAGAAAGAAAAATACCCGGACATGCATGAAGTCACGTCACGCCTGCCGGTGGCTGAAAATATTGATAAGTCATATTCCACCACGCTGGATTTGATGAAAACCTATCCTGATCTGAAAGGGATTATCGGTTTCGGCTCGCTCGGTCCGATCGGGGCCGGTCAGGCGGTTCAGCAGAAGCGCGCGAAAAACAAGATCGCGGTTGTCGGTATCGCTATGCCGGCTCAGGCTGCGCCATATCTGATGCGCGGTGACATCAAAAAAGTCCTGCTGTGGGATCCAAAAGATGCCGGTTACGCCCTGGTTTCGGTCGCCGATCAGCTGCTGCAGGGTAAAGAAGTCACTAAAGACCTGAGCATTGAAGGTCTGGGCAAAGCCGACGTCGATATGGATAAGAAAGTGATTCGCTTTAATAAAATTCTCGAAGTAACGCCAGAGAATGCGAAATCACTTGGCTTCTGATCAGAATGTTTAACACCTTAATTTAACGGAGATAGATTATCTCCAGCGCCACACCAGGCAAATAGAAACAGATACGGCGTTGTATGTTGTGCTGTATCTGAACTTCTACTCAGAGATTGAAAACATATACCCTGAATAATTCGCGTCAGGCGCGGCGAAAGTCAGTGAAATTCGATGAGATATAAATGATTCGGATAAGCGAGCATCGCCAATACCCGACTGGAAATAGGATGGGCAGGCTTAAGGATCTATGATGAATACGCTCAGCACGTCCCCCGCCAATGCTGAGGCCTTTATCAGCCTCGAAAAAATCAGTAAAAAGTTCCCCGGCGTATTAGCACTGGATAATGTCAGCCTGACGCTGAATAAAGGTGAAGTGCATTGTCTGGCCGGGCAGAATGGCTGCGGCAAAAGCACCATAATTAAAGTCATTTCCGGGGTTTATCAACCGGAAAAAGGCGCGGCCATCACGCTGGACGGAAAACTCTTTCATACCCTGACGCCACAGCTGTCTTCTTATTACGGCATTCAGGTTATTTATCAGGATTTGTCGTTATTTCCCAATCTGTCAGTCGCCGAAAATATCGTTATTCACCGCTATTTACCGGGCGGTGATTTCTGGGTACATCGCGAGTCAATGCGCAAAAAAGCGCTGGCGGCGATGCAACGGGTCGGCGTTGCTCTGGATCCGGATCGTAAAGTTGAAAAGCTGTCGATCGCTGACCGCCAGTTAGTGGCAATATGCCGTGCCATCGCTGCTGATGCCAGTCTGGTGATTATGGATGAACCGACGGCGTCACTGACCCGCAGCGAGGTTAATGGTCTGCTGCGGGTGGTGAATGAACTCAAAGCCGCCGGTATCTGCGTGGTGTTCGTTAGTCACCGTCTCGATGAAGTGATGGAAGTGGCCGATCGTATCAGCGTGATGCGCGACGGCAAACTGGTCGGCACCTATCCGGCCAGTGAACTCGACAGCCATGAACTGGCGTTCCTGATGACCGGGCAGCGTTTCACCTATAGCCATCTGCCGCACCGGGCGCCGGCCGATGTAACGCCACTGCTGGAAATTAGCCAGCTGAGCCGCAAAGGGCAGTATCACAATATTTCGCTGTCGCTGCGGCAGGGAGAAATCACGTCGATTATCGGCCTGCTCGGTTCGGGCCGCACGGAACTCTGTCTGAGCCTGTTTGGCATGAGCCAGCCGGACAGCGGAGAGATCCGCATTAACGGCAAGGTGGTGAAATTCCACTCTAACCGCGACGCCATTCGTCACGGCATCGCTTATGTGTCGGAAGACCGACTGACACAGGGGCTTATCATGGATCAATCCATTTATGACAACACGCTGGTATCGATTTTCGACAAGCTGCATACCGGCGCCGGATTGATGGATCACCGCAAAGCCGCGGCGGTAGTTAAGGACCTGATCCGTGACCTGAATATAAAAGTCCCGGACAGCAGTTTACCGGTTAAAACGCTCTCCGGCGGCAATGCGCAACGTATCGCCATCGCCAAATGGGTGGCGACGCGGCCCCATATCCTGATCCTCGATTCACCAACGGTAGGGGTGGATATTGCCAATAAAGAAGGCATTTACCGCATTGCCCGCGATCTGGCGGAATCCGGCATGGCGGTGCTGATGATTTGCGATGAAATCCCGGAAGCGTATTACAACAGCCATCGCGTGCTGGTGATGCGCAAAGGCGAACTGGTAGCGGAGTTCGCGCCGCACCAGAGCAGCGAAGCGCAGATTGCGGAGGTGATTAATGGGTAACAAATCGCTATCGAAACTGTTTACCCAGCACGAATTCTGGCTGGGATTACTGGTGCTGCTGCTGGTGGTGGGTCTGAGCGCCAGCAGCAGTGAATTTATGACGCTGGGTAACCTGACAGACGTCGCCACCAGCTATGCCATTCTGGGCATTCTGGCCTGTGGACTGTTTGTGGTGCTGATTGCCGGCGGCATCGACATCTCCTTTCCCGCTGTCACCTCCATCGGTCAGTACGTGATGGCGAGCTATATCATTCATCACGGCGGCAGCTTTCCGCTGGCGTTTGCCATGTCGATGGGGATTGGGTTGTTGCTCGGCCTGGTCAATGGTTTTCTGGTGTACTGGCTACGCGTGCCGGCCATCATTATCACCATCGCGACACTGAACCTGTTTTACGGTTTGCTGGTGTATCTGACTAACGGCACCTGGTTGTACGGTTTCCCCGACTGGTTTATGAACGGGATCAGCTGGTTCTCGTTCACCGCCGCCGACGGTTACGACTATGGCCTGACCCTGCCGCTGCTTTGCCTGCTGGGGGTGATCATCGTTACCGGCGTCCTGATGAATCGCACCCGCGTGGGCCGCCAGATTTACGCCATGGGCAGCAACCGTGACGCCGCATCGCGTCTTGGTCTGAACATCCTGCGACTGCATTTTTACGTTTACGGTTTTATGGGATTGCTGGCGGGTATTGCTGCCGTGGTACAGGCGCAAATTACCCAGTCGGTGGCACCTAATTCCCTGCTCGGTTATGAACTGACGGTGCTGGCGGCTGTGGTATTAGGCGGCACCAGCATGAGCGGCGGGCGCGGCTCGCTAACCGGCACCATTCTGGGCGTGATGCTGCTGGCCTTCCTGCAAAATGGCATGACCCTGCTGAGCATTTCATCTTACTGGCATCAGGTGTTCAGCGGCGCGATCATTCTGGTCAGCATTAGCAGCACCGCGTGGAACGAAAAACGCAAACTGGCGAAGGGGATGTGACATGACCACCTTAAACCGATTCTTCCCCGGCGACCGCATCATCCGTTTGCAGTTGCTGATCATTGTGGCCGTTGCCGTGCTGTTCTCCTTTACGCTGGGTGGCAGCTTTTACAGCGTCGGCAATTTCCAGTCGATCTCCTCGCAGTTACCGATTCTGGGCATGCTGGCGCTGGGGATGGGCATTACCATGCTGACCGGCGGGATCAACCTTTCGATCATTGCCGGTGCCAACGCGTGTTCGCTGGTGATGGCGGCGATTCTGGTGGCGCATCCGAACCAGCCGGAATATGTCGCGCTGGCGCTGCTTGCGGGTCTGGCGGTGGCGCTGGTGATTGGGGTGCTCAATGGCGCGCTGATCGCCTTTATCGGGGTTTCACCGATTCTGGCGACCCTCGGCACCATGACGCTGATCGCCGGACTGAATATTCTGCTGACCAACGGCGCGGTCATTTCCGGTTTCCCGCCGGTGATTCAGTACCTCAGCAACGGCAGTCTGCTGGGTATTCCGGTCGCCCTGGTGTTATTCCTGCTGGTGGCGCTGCTGCTGTGGGTGTTTCTGGAACACACTACGCTCGGCCGCAGCCTGTATCTGATGGGTTCCAGCGAGCAGGCGACGCGGTTCAGTGGGGTCAACACGCATAAAGTCACCATCGCGGTGTACGTGCTTTCAGCTCTGCTGGGGTGGGGCGCGGCACTGCTGATGATGTCCAAATTTAACTCGGCACAGGCTGGCTACGGCGACTCCTATTTGCTGGTGACCATTCTGGCCTCGGTGCTTGGCGGCATTAACCCTGACGGCGGTTTTGGCCGGGTGATTGGGCTGGTGCTGGCGCTCATCGTGCTGCAAATGCTGGAAAGCGGCCTGAATCTGATGGGCGTCAGTAGTTACCTGACCATGGCGCTGTGGGGTTGTGTCCTGATCCTGTTTATCGCTCTGCAAAACAGAAAATCATAAGCGAAAGCTTTTCAAGAAAGGAAAGAACATGGCGAGTTATTTTATTGGCGTCGACGTAGGAACCGGCAGCGCCCGCGCGGGCGTCTTCGATATGACTGGCCGTATGCTCGGCCAGGCCAGCCGGGAGATCACGCTCTACCGCCCGAAAGCTGATTTTGTTGAGCAATCCTCTGATGAGATCTGGCAGTCCGTGTGTAACGCGATTAAAGACGTGGTCAGTCAGGCGGATATCAACCCGATTCAGGTCAAAGGCATCGGTTTTGACGCCACCTGTTCGCTGGTGGTGCTGGATAAAGAAGGCAAACCGCTGACCGTGAGTCCGACCGGGCGCAGCGAGCAGAACATTATTGTCTGGATGGATCATCGCGCTATCACGCAGGCAGAACGCATCAATGCCACTGGCCATCGCGTACTGGAGTTTGTCGGCGGGATTATCTCGCCGGAAATGCAGACCCCCAAACTGCTGTGGCTGAAACAGCACATGCCGACCACCTGGAGTAACGTCGGGCATCTTTTCGACCTGCCGGATTTCCTCACCTGGCGTGCCACTCAGGATACTACGCGATCGCTGTGCTCAACCGTCTGCAAATGGACCTATATCGGCCATGAAGACCGCTGGGATCCGAGCTATTTCCGCCAGATTGGCCTGGAGGATTTACTGGAAAACAACGCGGCAAAGATCGGCAGCGAAGTGAAAACCATGGGTGAGCCGCTGGGGCATGGCCTGACGCAGCGCGCCGCCGCAGAGATGGGGTTAATGGCGGGCACGGCGGTCAGCGTTTCGATTATTGATGCGCACGCCGGCAGCCTCGGTATTCTCGGTGCCAGCGGCGCATCCGGCGAATCAGCGGATTTTGACAACCGCATCGCGCTGATTGGCGGCACGTCCACGGCCCATATGGCGATGTCGCGCAGCGCGCGCTATATCGGCGGCATCTGGGGGCCGTACTATTCGGCGATTTTGCCGGATTACTGGCTGAACGAAGGCGGACAATCCACCACCGGCGCGCTGATTGACCATGTGATTCAGTCGCATCCGTGTTATCAGGATCTGCTTAAGCAGGGTAAAGACAGCGGCAAAACCATCTATGAAGTGCTGAACGGCATTCTGCGCAAGATGGCGGGTGAACCCGAGAATATTGCCTTCCTGACCAAAGACATTCATATGCTGCCTTATTTCCATGGCAACCGCTCACCGCGTGCCAATCCGACCCTGACCGGCACGCTGACTGGCCTGAAACTGTCACGCACACCGGAAGACATGGCGCTGCATTATCTCGCCACCATTCAGGCGCTGGCGCTTGGCACTCGCCACATTATCGAGACCATGAACCAGAGTGGTTACTGCATTGATACCATTATGGCCAGCGGGGGCGGCACTAAAAATCCAATCTTTGTGCAGGAGCACTCCAACGCGACGGGCTGTGCGATGCTGTTGCCGGAAGAGAGTGAAGCCATGTTGCTCGGCAGCGCGATGATGGGCACCGTGGCGGCGGGCGCGTACGACTCTTTGCCCGAAGCGATGGCCGCCATGAGCCGCATCGGTAAGACCATCACGCCGCAGACCAACAAAATCAAAGAGTATTACGACCGTAAGTACCGCGTTTTTCATGAGATGTACCATGACAGCATGAAATACCGGCAGCTGATGCAGGGGAAAACTGAATAAACGCGGGAGAAGCAGGGCTGTAATCACAGCCCTGTGACGAAAGCGGCGGTTGCGGTTATTTTTGCCCATCCGCCTGAAGCACCCTTTTCGCCACAATCCGCATTTCCACCAGGGCGTTTTCCGGAATGAACTCTGACACGCCGATGGCAGACCATGCCGGGTAGGGGGCTTTGATATACACATCTTTGACCTTGGAAAATACCCCGATGTGTTTTTTAAGATCGACATGAAAGGTGGTCATTTCCAGTATATGTTCATAGTCCAGTCCGGCAGCGTTTAAATACACACCCAGCTTATAAAACGCATCATGGAATTGTTCTTCAGGGTGGGTACTTATCGGTTTGTCTTTCCGCGCTGCCGTTACACCGGAAAGATACAGGGTGCCATCGGCTTCGATAACGGGAGAGAAGTGCCAGTCATGGTAATAGTGCTGAAATTCTTCAGGAACGATCGATTTTTTCATGGTTTTTTCTCTGGTTGATGACCTGGGCAATGGCCGCCTGTCTAAAACCCTATGCCTGGCGAACTGCCCGATCGGGTACTCTTAACATAAAACGGCGCAGAAGATCCGCAGCAGGTCGGTGTCATCGCCTTTTTTATTTTTCCGCAGGTGATACCGCTGAACGAAATCGGGTTATTGTCATCGCTCACCCTGCTTAAGATCAGGCCGGACACAGTGTGGCAGACGGTGCCGGACGACTGAAGGAGACGACGATGCACCGGGTAGGTTTACTGATTTCCGATGATTTTCAGGTTCTGGGATTATCCACGCTGAGCATTTTTGAGTTTGCCAATCAGGTCAGCGGCGAACCGTTTTATCACTGCACGGTTTATTCAGAGCACGGTGGCACGGTGCAGTCCTCTGCCGGCTTCGGCGTCGACAGCCAGCCGATTCATGCCGACCTGGAAATGGATACCTGGCTGGTCGCGGGCGTGATGGCGCCGCTGGAGCTGCCGGCCACACCGGGTATCGTTGATTTTCTGCAGGCGCAGGCTCCCCGTGCCCGGCGGGTGGCCGGGATCTGCACCGGCGCGTTCGTGCTGGGTCAGGCCGGTCTGTTATCGGAGCGCCGCGCCACTACGCACTGGGTACATGCCCAGAGTCTGCAACTGCTGCACCCGACGACGCGGATAGAAGAAGACCGCATCTTTATTATTGACGATCACATCTGGACCTCGGCGGGACTCACCGCCGGACTGGATATGGCGCTGGGAATGGTGGAGAAAGATCTCGGTACCGAAGTGGCGCGCAGCGTGGCACACCTGCTGGTCATGCATCACCGCCGCTCCGGCGGACAGACGCAGCACTCTGAGATGCTGATGCTCTCTCCGCGCAGCGACCGGCTGCAGTCGGCGCTGGAATATGCGCGCAACAATCTCAACAAAGCGCTGACCATCGAAGACCTTGCGGATGCGGTTCACCTCAGCGCGCGGCAGCTCAGCCGCCTGTTCCGTTCTGAGACGGGCAAGTCGCCGGCCAAAGCCATTGAGGGATTACGACTGGAAAACGCCCGCTTGCTGATCGAGCAGAGCAGGCTACCGATGGAGGTAATAGCCCGTGAATCCGGCTTCCGCGATCGTCGACATATGCGGGAAGTGTTCATTCGCGGTTACGGCATCCCGCCGCAGTCGCTGCGTACCGGTAAAGCCTGACGCGCGCTGTCACGCCTGAACGCCTTCTGATCACGATGGCCGGAATACTGACCATCATGTTGTCCGAAATCACGACCTTTCTCGTCAGCCGCGCCGGTGCGTGACTGCGTACTATGAATTCACCAACCCGATAACTGACAAGGTGAACATCATGACGCAGCAAACACACACCGACCGCGGCACCGCCGTTGTCACTGGCGCCTCAACCGGCATGGGCGCACTGTACGCCGGCCGCCTGGCTCGCATGGGCTATGACCTGATCATCGTGGCTCGCAATCATAACCGCCTGAACCAGCTGGCTGAACACATCACCACCGACAGCGGCCGCAGCGTGGAAGTTGTCACGGCGGACCTGGCCGATGCCGCCCAGCTGAGCGCGCTGGAGGAGAAGCTGCGTCGGGACGCGAGCATCACGCTGCTGGTAAATAACGCCGGTATCGGAACGCATACCTCTTTGCTGGAAAGCGACGTGGCGCAGATGAACGCCATGATCAACCTCAACGTTATCGCGCTGACGCGCCTGACCTATGCAGTGGTGCCGGGCATGGTGGCGCGCGGACGCGGCGCCATCATCAACATCGCCTCGATCGTCAGCATTGCGCCTGAGCTGCTGAACGGTGTCTACGGCGGCAGCAAGGCTTACGTGCTGGCGTTCAGTCAGTCGCTGCACCATGAACTGGCCGGTAAGGGGATTCAGGTGCAGGCCGTACTGCCTGGCGCTACCGCGACGCCGTTCTGGGATAACGGCGGTCTGCCGGTTGACCAGCTTGACCCGAACATCGTCATGAGCGCGCAGGAGATGGTTGATGCGGCGCTCACCGGCTTCGCCCGCGGCGAGCTCATTACCATTCCGTCCCTGCAGGACGAAGCGCTCTGGACCCGCTATGAGCAGGCGCGTCAGGCCATGATGCCGCACCTCGGCAGCGACGCGCCGGCTGAACGCTATCGGCCCGTCTCTGTGCACTGAACGCCCCCCTTATTCAGAATCGCAATCCCAATAACTGTCCCATTAAGGAATCAGATCATGAAACTGACCGATAACACCATCTTCATCACGGGCGGCACTTCTGGCATCGGCCGCGCCATGGCAGAAAAATTTCATCAGCTGGGCAACCAGGTGATCATCTCCGGACGCCGCGAGGCGCTGCTGCAGGAAGTCACCGCCGCCAGTCCGGGCATGGACTATGTGGTGCTGGACGTCACGCGCGCCGACAGCATTCAGGCCGCCGCACAGCGCGTGCTGGAACGCTATCCGGCCCTGAACGTGGTCATCAATAATGCTGGCATCATGCCGTTTGATAATGCGGCGGGCGAACTGGATGACGCGCAGGCGGTGACGCTGCTCAACACCAACATTCTGGGCCCGGTGCGCGTCAGTGCAGCGTTTATCGAACACCTGAAGCAGCAGCCGGACGCGGTGCTGATTAACAACAGCTCGGTGCTGGCCTTCCTGCCGCTGGCGACCAACGCGCTTTACTCAGCCACCAAGGCCGCGATTCACTCCTATACCCTGTCGCAGCGCTTCCTGCTGCGTGATACCGGCGTGCAGGTCATCGAAATTTCACCGCCGTGGGTAGATACCGATCTGATTTACAAAAGCGGCGACCCGCGCGCCATGCCGCTGGATGCGTTCATCAGCGAGACGTTTGAAAAGCTCGGCACGAACACGATTGAAGCCATCGTCGACCGCGTGCTGCCGGTGCGCGATAACCCGGGGGCGAACGAGCATACGCTGGTGAATCAGTTCAACCAGTCGGTGGCGGAAAACCCGATCCCTGTTCAGTAACTATCTCAGGGGCTCGGCCCCTGATTTTATGCGGAGATGAATAATGAACGCCGTCATCACCCCGACTCAGCGCCGCGCGCTGCGTGCGCTGAGCATTGCCTACTTCGTACAGGCTACCGGTGCGCTGTCTGTGGCTGGCAGTCTGCCCGCCATATCCGCTGCCTGGCAGCTGACTGATGCGCAGAGTGCGCGCTTACTGAGTATTTTCGGACTGACCTTCGCGCTGGCGGCTCCGCTGGTGCAGGTGCTGTTTGGTCACCTGCGCCGTCGCCAGCTGGTGCTCACCGGCATCGCCCTGTTTGGCCTGGGCGCCTTCGCGTTTGTGCTGTCGCCGGGCTACAGCGCACTGCTCGCCTCGCGCATCCTGATGGGCGCAGGCGCTGGGTTCATCGGTCCGGTGCTGGTGGCGCTGGGCTCTGAGCTGGTTCAGGAACAGCAGCGCGGCCGGGCCATCGGCATGGTGCTGCTCGGCGTATCGATGGCCAGCCTGGCCGGCATTCCCCTCGCTGCCTGGGTAGCCAGCCTGTGGGGCGCGAAAGCGCTGTTTGGGCTGGTCGGCGTGCTAAGCCTGCTGAGCGGACTGAACATTATGCTGACGGTGCCGGATGACAATGCCGGGACGCGCATCCACCTGCGTGAGATGGCCGGCGTGCTGGCCGATGGCAAATACCTGACGGCTTTCCTGGTGGTGTTTTTTATTACTTCCGGCGTTTACAGCTTCTACGCTTTTATCGCGCCGCTCATTCGCGACACCTACACTGGCGGCACGCATGCGGTCTCGGCAGCGCTGGCCGTGCTGGGCGTTGCCGGCGTGCTGGGC
>NZ_SDFT01000067.1:0-1002 GCF_004916815.1 Pantoea sp. R102 | reverse complement strand
GAAGGCCGTGACGTTCTGCTGTTCATCGACAACATCTACCGTTACACCCTGGCCGGTACAGAGGTTTCTGCACTGCTGGGTCGTATGCCATCGGCGGTAGGTTATCAGCCAACGCTGGCTGAAGAGATGGGTGTGCTGCAGGAGCGTATTACCTCCACCAAGACCGGTTCAATCACCTCCGTACAGGCCGTTTACGTTCCTGCGGATGACCTGACTGACCCGTCACCAGCAACCACCTTTGCTCACTTAGACTCAACCGTTACGCTGAGCCGTCAGATCGCGTCACTGGGTATCTACCCGGCCGTTGACCCGCTGGACTCTACCAGCCGTCAGCTGGATCCGCTGATCGTCGGTCAGGAGCACTACGACGTCGCGCGTGGCGTTCAGTCGCTGCTGCAGCGTTACCAGGAGCTGAAAGACATCATCGCCATCCTCGGCATGGACGAGCTGTCTGAAGAAGACAAACTGCTGGTGGCACGTGCGCGTAAGATTCAGCGCTTCCTGTCTCAGCCGTTCTTCGTAGCAGAAGTCTTCACCGGTTCTCCAGGTAAATACGTGACGCTGAAAGACACCATCCGTGGCTTCAAAGGCATCATGGAAGGCGAATTCGACCACCTGCCAGAGCAGGCGTTTTACATGGTCGGCGCGATCGAAGAAGCTGTCGAAAAAGCGAAGAAACTGTAATAACGGTTTCCCAGGAGGAGTGGTATGGCTATGACTTATCATCTGGACGTGGTCAGTGCGGAGCAGCAAATGTTCTCCGGTCTGGTGCAGCGTATCCAGGTGTCAGGTAGCGAAGGTGAGCTGGGTATTTACCCGGGCCACGCCCCGCTGCTGACTGCCATCAAGCCTGGTATGATTCGCATCGTTAAACAGCACGGCGAAGAGGAGTATATCTACCTCTCTGGCGGCGTGCTGGAAGTACAGCCGGGCAGCACGACCGTTCTGGCCGACACTGCAATTCGCGGTGAAGACCTCGACGAAGCGCGCGCGCTGGAAGCG
>NZ_SDFT01000066.1:0-32656 GCF_004916815.1 Pantoea sp. R102 | reverse complement strand
CCGCCCGCGCCGTTCAGCAGGCGCAGCAGGCTGATGTGCGCTGGCAACAGCAACAGCCGCGCAGTCCGATTGATGGACTGCCAATCAGCATCAAAGACCTGTTTGATGTGGCGGACGAACCCACCTGCGCCGGCTCGCGCGTGCTGGCGGATGCGCCGCCCGCCGCGCGCGAGCCGGCGCAGGTGGGTTCGTCCGCCACATCAAACAGGTCTTTGATGCTGATTGGCAGTCCATCAATCGGACTGCGCGGCTGTTGCTGTTGCCAGCGCACATCAGCCTGCTGCGCCTGCTGAACGGCGCGGGCGGAATAGGTCCGCGTAAACACGCGTGCGCCTTCGCCCGATGGCTGCTCGGCGGCGCGTAGTGCCTGTTGCGTCGCGGCGCTTGCAGTGAGGTCTCCGGCGCGCAGTAGCTGGCTCGCCTGCCATAAGGTGGTCATATGCGTCTCCTCAGGCAATCACCGGCAGCGTGCCGGTGACATAGTGGTGTTCCAGCGTGCGATTCAGCAGCGGATCGTGCAGCGCCATGCGGAACTCGCTGGCCGGACGGATGCCGCCAATCGCGCTCAACGTGCCGCATGACATCGCAAAGCCTTCGCTGACCGGGCGATCGCCAAAGTAGCGCGCCAGCAGATCCATCGGCGTGAGCAGAGATGCCAGCGTGCCCTGCTGATAAGTCACCCAGTCGCCGTTGACTTTGATCCACGCGCGCAGCTCCAGCCGATCCCAGTGCGGCTCAACCTCTGCCATACGCCACGCATGACCGGCGACCGGCTTGACGCAGGCCTGCTTCGACAGTGCCACGCTGAAGGTTTCCAGGTGACGGTCGGTGTGATCGGAAATCAGCGACACCCAGTATTCGCCGCGATGGAAAAACACAAACGGCTCGGCTTCGCCGGAGGTTTGCTCGCCCACCACTTCCAGCGGGCTGTGCTGCGCCAGCTGCTGGGTGGCTACGCGATAAAACAGCGGGACTGCACCAGGTGCGGGCACGCCCAGCGCCTCCAGCTCCCTGATATGGTGCAGCACCGCCGCCTGGTCGCGGCCCACCCACCCGGCAATGACCAGCTGCTTAATGTCGACATCCAGCACCGGGGCGGCTTGTGAGTCGGTTGTAAAGCGTAAATGCATGCGATGATCTCCTGATGAAAAATGCGTGTGAAATTTCACTGCAATTTCAAGATAGCCATTTTCATGCCAGGTTTTTGTGTAAGATGTCTCAGTACCCAAATAAGGATCTGCGTGATGAGTGATTCAGTTGCTGAAAATGTGAAGTCACAGGCCGGACAAAAAAGCGTTTCATTGAATGAACAGGCCTATCTGGCGTTCAGGCATCGCCTGATTACGCTGCGCTATAAGCCAGGTGAATATCTCAATACCGCGCAGGTGATGGAGGATCTGGCAATGGGCCGCACGCCGGTTAACCAGGCGGTACACCGGCTGGCGACCGAAGGGTTACTGCAGATTATCCCGCGTAAAGGGGTGATGGTGGCACCGCTGTCGATTGACGATGCGCTGGAGCTGATTGAAGTGCGGCTGGTAAATGAAGCGCTGTGCCTGCGGCTGGCGTCGCAGCGCGTGAATCCGGCGCAGATTGCCCAGCTACAGGCGCTGAATCAGCGCATCGCCGCCGCCAGTGTGGCGCGCGATCGTGAGCAGATGATGCTGCTGGACCGCGAGTTTCATCAGGTGCTGGCTGACATCGCCGGCAACGGTCGTCTGTCAGATATTCTCAGCATCATCCACGCCCAGGCGCAGCGCTTCTGGGCAACCACCCTGTCGAGCGCGCAGCACATGCAGGAGGTGATTGCCGAGCATGACGCAATCATTGCGGCGCTGGCGCAGGGTGACGTAACACGGGCAGAAGACGCCGCGCGCGTGCACATCTATTCGTTTAAGCAGGCGCTGCTGAACGCCTGATTTCAGCCAGGGTAAAACGGGCCGGGACCGACGGATTCGCGCAGAATTAGCTCGCCGGCAAAGGTTTTGCGGTTACGCATTTCGCCGCCGTCGAGCATCGACACCAGGCGTTCAATGGTTTCCTCGATCATGCCGGTCACCGGCATGCGCACGCTGGCCAGCGCCGGAATGGTATAGGGCGCCAGCGGAATATCGTCGAAACCCAGCACCGCCACCTGCTGCGGCACGCGGATGTTATGCGCCGTCAGCGCTTTCAGCGCGCCCACCGCCATCTCATCGTTACTGGCGACCAGCGCGCTGAACGGTTTACCACGCGCCAGCAGCGTTTCCACCGCCGCCGCCCCGTGCTGCGCCTGCCATTTGCCCTCCACCACCAGCGCGTCATCTGCCACCAGCTGATGCTGCGCCAGTGCCGCGTGATAACCGGCCAGGCGCTCGCGCCCGGTTGGCGAGTCAAGCGATCCGGTGATAAAAGCGATATCGCGATGGCCGAGCGCAATCAGCTGCGCCACCGCCTCGGCGCTGGTGCGCTGCTGATCGGAGTAGATGCAGTAACTGTCGTGCTGACGCAGCCGCCGGTTGATTACCAGAATCGGATGGCGGTGCTGGGCAATGATGCTGTCCATCTCATCGATGGTGAGAAAACGCGGATAGATGATCACACCATCGCAGCGCAGATCGAGCAGAAACTGAATCGCCGCACGCTCCTCTTCGGCGCTGTGTTTGCCATCCACCAGCAGTAGCTGACGGCCCTGCTGCTCAAGAATACGCGCCGAATGCTGCATCATTTCGCTGAAATAGCTGCCGGTATACAGCGTGTTGGTGATCACCAGGCCGATGGTCTGGCTGGATTTAGTCGCCAGATTGCGCGCCAGCAAATTCGGCCGGAAGCCGGTCTCGGCAATCGCCTGGTACACCCGATCGCGCTTCTCCTGGCTGACGTAGCCGTTGCCGGACAACACGCGCGACACCGTCGCTTTTGACACGCCGGCCTTTTTTGCCACCTCAAGTATGGTTGCCATGCTTCACTCTGCTTCGCTGCTCATCGCCTCAGTGTACCTAAGCGATGAATAAGACGGGGAATTTTCTTGTCGCCCTGCGCCTGCGGTTAAAGATCCCGCCGCCCGTCAGCCGATCAACATCACAAAATTAAAACGAAGATAGCGATTTTTCTTGTCTGAATGAATGCGCCTGTTCATGATTTTGTGAAACCGGTTTCTCATGAACACATAACAGCCAGACGAAACCGACGTTTCCTCTACCCTACAATCAGAGACAAACATTCATGGCGACCAACTACGCTGACGCCGCACGAGCCATTGTGGCCTCGCTCGGCGGATTAGAGAATATTGAAGCCGTTACCCACTGCATGACACGCCTGCGCTTCGTGGTGAAAGACAGCACGCGCGTCGACAACGCCACACTGAAAGCCATTCCCGGCGTGATGGGCGTGGTGCACACCGACAGTCAGTGTCAGGTGATCATCGGCAACAACGTCAATCTCGCCTTTCAGGAAGTGATGAAACTCGGCACGCCGGGCAACAGCGGCAGCGCGCCGGTGAAACGGAAAATCACGCTGCGCAGTATCGGCGCGGGCATTCTCGATGCGCTGGTCGGCACCATGTCACCGCTGATCCCGGCGATCATTGGCGGATCGATGGTGAAACTGCTGGCGATGATGCTGGAGATGAGCGGTGTGCTGCCCAAAGGCTCGTCGACGTTAATCATCCTGAATGTGATTGGTGACGGCGCCTTCTTCTTCCTGCCGGTGATGGTGGCGGCTTCGGCGGCGCTGAAATTTAAAACCAATATGTCGCTGGCGATTGCCATTGCCGGCGTGCTGGTGCATCCCAATTTTATCGACCTGATGGCCAAAGCGGCGCAGGGTCAGGTAGTGGAATTCGCCTCAGTGCCGGTCACCGCGGTGAAATACACCTACACGGTGATCCCCGCGCTGGTGATGACGTGGATTCTGTCGCACATCGAATATTGGGTCGATCGCTTTACCCCGGCGGTGACCAAAAACTTCCTTAAACCGATGCTGATTGTGCTGATTGCAGCCCCCATCGCCATCGTCTTTATTGGCCCGCTCGGTATCTGGATCGGTAGCGGCATCTCGGCGCTGGTTTACACCATTCACGGTTATCTCGGCTGGCTGTCGGTGGCGATCATGGGCGGTCTGTGGCCGTTGCTGGTAATGACCGGCATGCATCGCGTGTTTACCCCGACCATTATTCAGACCATCGCTGAGACCGGCAAAGAAGGCATGGTGATGCCGTCGGAAATTGGCGCCAACCTGTCACTGGGCGGCTCATCGCTGGCGGTGGCGTTCAAAACCAAAAATCCGGAACTGCGGCAGACGGCGTTCGCGGCGGCAGCTTCCGCCATCGTCGCCGGCATTTCCGAACCGGCGCTGTACGGCGTGGCGGTGCGCCTGAAGCGTCCGCTGATTGCCAGCCTGATCAGCGGCTTTATCTGTGGCGCGGTGGCCGGCATCGGCGGCCTCGCCAGCCACTCGATGGCCTCACCGGGCTTGTTTACCAGCGTACAGTTTTTCGATCCCACCAACCCGATGAGCATCGTCTGGGTGGCTGGCGTGATGGTGCTGTCAGTGGTGCTGTCGTTCATCCTGACGCTGATTCTTGGCTTTGAAGATATTCCGGTGACGGAGACCGCGCCGCGCCCCGGTAAGCCGGAAGCGGCAAAGCCGGTCAGCGCGAATTAATAATGGACTGTGATTGAGGTGAGTGATGTCTGAAGTGACATTTCCTGCGGGATTTTTATGGGGCGGCGCGTTAGCCGCCAACCAGTCAGAGGGGAGTTATCGCGCCGGCGGTAAAGGCTTAACCACGGTGGATATGATTCCACACGGCGAGCATCGCATGGCGGTGAAGCTGGGGCTGGAGCCGCGCTATACGCTGCGCGACGATGAGTTCTATCCGAGCCACGACGCCATCGATTTTTATCACCGCTATAAAGAAGATATCGCCCTGATGGCGGAGATGGGCTTCACGGTGTTTCGCACCTCCATCGCCTGGAGCCGCATTTATCCCAACGGCGATGAGCTGACGCCGAACGCGGCAGGTATCGCCTTCTATCGCAGCGTATTTGAGGAGTGCCGCAAATACGGCATCGAACCACTGGTCACGCTGTGTCACTTCGATGTGCCGATGCATCTGGTCACCGAATACGGTTCGTGGCGCAACCGTAAAATGATCGATTTCTTCGCGCGTTACGCCCGCACCTGCTTCGAAGCGTTTGATGGTCTGGTGAAATACTGGCTGACCTTCAATGAGATCAACATTCTGCTGCACAGCCCGTTCTCCGGTGCCGGTCTGGTGTTCGCGCCGGATGAACATCACGAACAGGTGAAATATCAGGCAGCGCATCATGAGCTGGTCGCCAGCGCGCTGGTAACCAAAATCGCCCATGAGATCAATCCGCAGAATCAGATTGGCTGCATGCTGGCCGGCGGCAACTTCTATCCGTGGTCCTGCAAGCCGGAAGATGTGTGGGCCGCGTTACAGAAAGATCGCGAGAACTTATTCTTTATCGATGTCCAGGCGCGCGGCGCTTATCCCGCTTATGCCGCCCGGGTATTTCGCGAGAAAGGCGTGGAGATTGTCATGGCGGAAGGCGATGACGAACTGCTGCGCCACACCGTCGATTTCATTTCCTTCAGCTATTACGCCTCGCGCTGCGCGTCGGCAGAGATGAATGAACAGAACAGCAGCGCCGCCAACGTGGTGAAGTCACTGACCAATCCGCATCTGGCGCGCAGCGCCTGGGGCTGGGGCATTGATCCCCTTGGCCTGCGCATCACCATGAATATGATGTACGACCGTTATCAGAAGCCGCTGTTTCTGGTGGAAAATGGTCTCGGCGCGCACGATGAAATCAATGCCAGCGGGGAAATTGCAGACGATTACCGCATCAGCTACCTGCAACAGCACATTCGCGCCATGGGTGAAGCGATTGCTGACGGCGTGCCGGTGATGGGCTATACCACCTGGGGCTGCATCGATCTGGTCGCGGCGTCGACCGGTGAAATGAGTAAACGCTACGGATTTGTCTATGTCGATCGCGACGACCACGGCAACGGCACGCTCAACCGGCTGCGCAAAAAATCCTTCTGGTGGTATCAGCGGGTCATTGCCAGCAACGGCCGGGATTTGGATTTTAATTAAAAAAATGCGGTGAATGGCGCTGAATGATTGTTCAATTCAGGGCCATTGCGCCACAAAGGGAATATCCGGCGTCGCCGGACAATTCATTTTGCGAAAAATCGCGCCGCTGCGCTAATTTTGCTGCGGGAATATCCGGCAGAAGCCAGCCTTAATACGCTTATTCTGCTGCGTTTTTATTCATTACTCTTTTAACTCTCTATTTAAATCCGGTCCTGACGAATTTATTCTACCCTGCCTGATCGCGGTATCAGCGCCTGTACGGCGGTACTCTTTTGTACAGCGCGATGGTACTATTTCCCGGTTGCTGTTCAGAGATAGCGCTATGTTACAACTACAATTAAAGGTGAAGGGCGACAGCCAGCTGCTCTATTTATTGCAGGGCTTACGCGCATTTCTTCCCGTATTTTCTCTCATTTATCTCCTCTGTTTTCCTGCTGCTCAGGCGGCAAACAGTGCGGTTCAGCGTGACGATCAGGCTAACCGCATCGTCAGCGGCATCATCAGTTTTAGCCACTGGCCACAGTTAACACAGCCGCCACAGCTGTGCGTATTCGCTTCAGCACAGCACCTTGCGCAGCCTCAGGGCCCGACGCCGTTCAGCGTGGTGTGGATTAACCAGACCAGCGAACTCAGCCGCCAGCGCTGTGATGCCATTTACTTCGGCGATCAGACGCCGCAGCAGCAAACTGAACTGCTGGCGATGCTACAGGGTAAAGCCGTCCTGTCCATCGCGGAAAACAACCCGGACTGTGCGGTTGGCGCGGCCTTTTGTCTGATCTTTAACCGCGATCACACCGCATTTTCCGTCAACCTTGACTCGCTGGCGCGCAGCGGTGTCAGAGTGAGCCCGGACGTGTTGTTGCTGTCCCGCAAAGGAAGCAAATAAGATGAAGTTTGATAGCATAAAAAAAGATAAATCATCGATTCGCAATAAGTTGCGTCGTATCAGCACCGTCAATGCCGCCGTGATATTACTGCTGTGCTGGCTGCTGCTGACATCGACGTCTTTACTGTTTATTAAACGCTATGAGAAAAGAAACCTCGAACTCATTGCCGCCACACTCAGCACCAGCCTGACCGCCGCGACGGTATTTGAAGACAGCTATGATGCCCGCAACAAAATAGCCCTGCTCGGCAATGAAGGGATGTTTGCCTCCGCGAAGCTGGTCACGGCGGGCAATACCGTACTGGTGGACTGGCACGATCGCCAGCAAGAGAGCGGCTGGTATGAAACGCTACTGCGTCGCTGGATCTATCAGCAGCCGCTGGCGGTGGAAATTAATCACGCCGAAACCCAGGTCGGCCATTTAATGCTGGCCGGCACCGTCAGCGGTGCGGCCGATTTTATTCGCTATTCGGTGATGATTTTATCCATCGGTATGCTGTGCGTGCTGGTGATTTCCTGCCTGCTGAGTGAATTTCTGCATCGCGGTATCCTGCGCTCGCTGCGCAATATCACCAGCGCCATCCATTACGTGATTCGCTCTGGCGATTTCTCGACGCGCGTACCGCAAAATCCGACCAAAGAGTTTCAGCTGTTTTCCGAAGATCTCAACTCGCTGCTGAGTGAAATGCAGACGCTAAAAGCCTCGCTGCTACGCGATAACCGTTCACTGGCGGCCAAAGCGCTGGAGGATCCGTTAACCGGACTGGCCAACCGCTCGGCGTTTGTTGGCCGCCTGTCGCAGTTGCTCGATCAGCAGCTGGCGCATGAGAATTTTGTGCTGCTGTTTCTCGACGGCGATCGCTTCAAGAGCATTAACGATAACTGGGGCCATGCCGCCGGTGATGAAGTGTTGAAGGCCATCGCGGCGCGCCTCAGCGCGCTGGCGTATCAGGACGATCTGGTGGCGCGGCTGGGCGGTGACGAGTTTGCCATGCTGATCACCAGCCGCACCTCAGAAGCCGATCTGCAGCAGCTGACGGAAGATATTCGTACCGCAATCGCGCAATCGATTGTGATTTCGGAAGGCACGCAGATCACCACATCGGTGACCATCGGCTACGCCTGGTCGCAGCATGGCGATTCGGTGGCGTCGATTCTGGAGCGCGCCGATATGCACATGTATAAAAACAAAGGAATGAGTAAGGTACGCGTATGAAACTGAAATCATGTTTGCTGCTTATGGTGCTGGCCTGTGTCGGCTGTCAGTCAACCGGGCGTTTTAGCGACGCGCAGATTAAAGCGATGCGCGAGGCCGGCTTCAGCGAAAACGCCGAAGGCTGGGGACTGGGCCTGTCCGATAAAATCCTGTTTGGCATCAATGAATCTGACCTGACGCCCGCCAGCAAAGCCAGCATTGCGCAGATGGCGAAAAACCTGGCCGCTACCGGCATCGAACATCTGCGCGTTGACGGCCACACCGATAACTACGGCAAAGCGGATTACAACCAGCAGCTGTCGCTGAAACGCGCCAACGCGGTGGCCGATCAGTGGGCCACCGGCGCGGCGATTCCACGGCAAAACATCGTGACGCGCGGGCTGGGCATGAGCGCGCCGGTCGCCAGCAATAACACTGCGCAGGGCCGGGCGCAAAATCGCCGCGTCGCCATTGTGATCACGGCGCCGTAAGCGGTTAATCAGCGCGTCTGCGCATAGTCATACAGGCGATCGCGCGCGAGGTTCTTCATTTTGACTTCGCACATGATGTCGAAGCGATCAAACGACAGCGCCCAGTCATTCAGCGTCTGGTTGAAATAGTAGTCAGAATGGGCGCGCAGCTTCGGCTTAGAGGCGGCAAGTTGCTCCTGATCGGGAAAGCCGCTCTCCGGGATCAGCCCTTCCTGGGCGATCGAATAGTGCAGCACCGGCCGCACGCCGCGCCACGACTCCAGAATCAGCGCCACGCGCGCATCGCTGGCCTGAATAAACTGGTTCTCTTTCACCCAGTGATGGTGAATATCCAGCACCACCGGACACAGCGCTCGTGCCTGCAAGACGTCATCCAGCGAGCAGGAAATTTCGTCATTTTCCACCGTCAGCATATTGCGGGCTTCCGGGCTGAGGCGCATAAACGCCGCGCGAAAACCCTCAATACCGCGTTTGCCGTTCATGTGGATGTTGATTTTGAAATCCTGAAACTGCCTGCCGTAGCCCATCAATACCGCGCACAGCGTGTGGTACTCGACATCCTCCAGCGCCCGATCCACCACGTCATCATTATCCGAAGCCAGCACCGTATACTGGCCGGGATGGAACGACAGGCGAATGTTGTGCGCGCGGGCCAATTCGCCGCAGCGGCTAAACAGCGGCTGCAGCTCGGGCAGAATATCGCCATACAGTTCAGTGGCCAGCGGCACGGTGTACAGCGGCAGCAGATCGCTGCCGATGCGCATCATGCGTAATGCATCCGGCTGCTGCGCCAGCTGTTCCAGCGTCAGAGAGAGGTTCTGCAGGTTATTTTGTGCCAATGTCAGCAGCAGCGTGGCCGCCGCGTTACGCTCCATAGCGAGAAAGCGTGTGCGGGTGGTGGTTTTAAATGGAAATGGCTGTTTAGCCTCAGAATCAAAGTACTTACACGCAAAACCCAATTTCATTATGTTCCCCTTCAGGTCAGCTAGTGAGTCTAGCTGCCGCTGGCAATTATGCGAGGAACGCCGCGTGATTAAACGGGCAGCCGCCTTGCACGGCTGCCCGCACTGTTACACGCTCGGGTAAGTGATATTGCTGCCCGGCGCTTCACGATGCAGATGGATAAAGTTCAGGTGACGCTCGTACTGATCGAGAATGTCGATAATCACCTGCTCCTTGTTGTAGTCCATCAGATCGTTGCCCTGGCTGCCCTCCAGCAGGAAGGTTTCCAGCCGGTAATAGTGCGACTTACCGCTGCGGGCGCGATAGGTGAAGCCCGGCACCGAGTACTGCTGCGGCCACACCTGATAGACGAAATCCTGCTCCTCGCCGAGGTGCACGCGCAGATCAAGGTAGCCCAGCGGCTGGCCCTCTTCCGGCGCAACGCTCTCCAGCGATACGCGACCGCCGCGCAGCTCCAGCTCTTTAGCGACATCCTGCATCGCCGGATAGATCACGGTTTCCATCATCTGCTGGGTATAGCGCGTGCCCGGGTAGTTCATCAGGCGCGACAGCCGCTTTTTCCAGCTCAGACGGTCATTGCTCGCCGGAATATAGGGCGCGGTATCACGGCTGGCGCTGGCGCGGCGGTGATCTTCCACTTTGAGTGATTTATACAGCCCGGCCATCACAAAGAAAATCACGAAGCTGAACGGCAGGCCCATGATCACCGTGGTGTTTTGCAGCGCAGAGATGCCGTTGGTCATCAGCATGCCCATGGTCAGCACGCCAATCGCCACCGACCAGAAAATGCGCAGCCAGTTTGGCGCATCGCTGTTGATATCCTTCAGCTTCGAGGTGAAGTTCCCCAGCACCAGCGAGCCGGAATCCGCCGAGGTAACATAAAACAGCATGCCGGTAATGGTGGCGACCGAGGCGCTGAACTTAAACGCCGGATACTGCGCCAGCAGGCTGTAGAACCCGCGCTCGGCATGCGCCATCACTTCCTGGGCAAAACCGGCATCGCCGTGGATGATCTCGTACAGCGCCGCGTTACCGAACACCGACAGCCACAGCAGCGTGAAGGTGAACGGGATAATCAGCGTGCCGAGCACAAACTCACGGATGGTGCGGCCACGGGAAATACGGGCGAGGAACAGGCCGACAAACGGCGACCACGCCACCCACCACGCCCAGAAAAACAGCGTCCAGCTGTTCATCCACTGCGTCGGACGATCAAACGCAAAGGTGTTGAGCGTCATGCCCATAAAGCGGTTGATGTAATCACCGACGTTCAGCACCAGCGCGTTGAGCAGGAAATCCGTCTTGCCCATAAACAGCACAAACAGAATCAGACCAAGCGCCAGCGCGACATTCAGCTCCGACAGGATGCGGATACCTTTATCCACGCCCGAGGTCACCGAAATGGTGGCAATCACCACCGACAGTACAATCAGCGCCATCTGCGCCGTCAGCCCTTCCGGCACATCAAATAACACTTTCAGCCCGTAGTTGAGCTGTACCACGCCGATACCCAGCGTGGTGGCGATACCAAAAATGGTGCCGATCACCGCCGCGATATCCACCGTGTGGCCAATCGGGCCGTTAATGCGTTTGCCGAAGATCGGATAAAGCGCCGAGCGAATGGTGAGCGGCAGATTATAGCGGTAGCTGAAGTAGCCGAGCGCGATGCCCATCAGCGCATACATCGACCAGCCGGTCAGACCGTAGTGGAACAGCGTCCACACCATCGCCTGACGCGCCGCTTCCAGGGTCTGCCCGGCCCCTTCCGGCGGCTGCATATACTGCGTGACCGGTTCCGCCACCGAGAAGAACATCAAATCGATGCCGATGCCGGCGGCAAACAGCATCGCCGACCAGCTCAGCAGACTGAATTCGGGTTTGGACTGCTCCGGGCCCAGCTTGATGGCGCCGTAGCGTGAACAGGCCATATAGATGACAAAGACGATATACAGCGTGGCGGCCAGCATGTAGTACCAGCCAAAAGTGGACGATACCCAGTTGACCGCGCTCTGGATCCAGCCGGCAGCGAGATCGCTGTACAAAATGGTGACAAGTGAAAATGTCAGAATCAGTCCGGCAGAGGTGTAAAACACCACGGGATTGATTCTGTCTTTTTCACTGGCAGGTGGATTAATCATCGGTTACCTCTGGTTAATTTCCTGTAATTATTCAATGAAGTAGCAGGGCCGTAGCGATCAGCCTTATCGGTATCGTTCTCCTGTTTTCCCTCCTGATTGTTCGGCACGGTTCAGTATTCACCTTCCCGTTGCGCTTTCATAACAACCGAAGCACAGTATCCTAACAAGTTTCTTTTTTATATTGAACGTGCAATCAAAAAAAGTTTTAATAGGGGTCTTACATTGCGGTGGAGCTGGAGTCATGCCAAAGGTGGGAATGCAGCCGATACGTCGTCGGCAACTGATTGATGCGACCCTGAGTACCATTAACGAAGTCGGGATCAATGACGCGACCATTGCGCAGATTGCGCGGCGCGCCGGCGTCTCGACCGGCATCATCAGCCACTACTTCAAAGACAAAAACGGTTTGCTGGAAGCCACCATGCGCGACGTGACGCGTCAGCTGCGTGATGCGGTGGCGGCACGACTGAAACCGCTGGCGGGAGCTGGCACCGAAGCGCGCCTGCTGGCGATTGTCGAAGGTAACTTCGACGACACCCAGGTGCACAGCGCAGCGATGAAAGCGTGGCTGGACTTCTGGGCCAGCAGCATGCATCAGCCGCAGCTGGGTCGCCTGGAACGCGTCAGCAGCCGTCGCCTGTTTTCTACGCTCGCTGCCGAGTTTCGCCGCGAGCTGCCGCGTGAGCAGGCGCGGCTGGCCGCGCACGGTCTGGCCTCGCTGATTGATGGCCTGTGGCTGCGCGCTGCGCTGAGCGGCAAACCGTTTGATCTGGCGATTGCCAGAACGCTCACCACCCAATTCATTCGCCAGCAGCTGGCTGGTGCCGCGAATCACTGAGGAAGGAGCAACCATGTCCCGATTCACCGAGCAGCATTTATACATTGATGGTCAATACGTTGCCGCAGCAGCGGGCGACACATTCCAGACCATCAACCCGGCCAATGGCGAAGTGCTGGCCGAGGTCCATGAAGCCGCGCAGGCGGATGTCGATCGCGCGGTCGCCGCCGCGCAAAAAGGCCAGAAAATCTGGGCGGCCATGACGGCGATGGAGCGGTCACGCATCCTGCGCCGTGCGGTGGATATCCTGCGCGAGCGTAACGATGAGCTGGCGGCGCTGGAAACCCTCGACACCGGTAAACCGCTGAGTGAAACCCAGGCGGTGGACATTGTTACCGGTGCCGATGTGCTGGAGTACTACGCCGGCCTAATTCCGGCGCTGGAAGGCCAGCAGATCCCGCTGCGTGATACCTCCTTCGTCTATACGCGCCGCGAACCGCTTGGCGTGGTCGCCGGTATTGGCGCATGGAACTATCCGATTCAAATCGCGCTGTGGAAATCTGCGCCGGCGCTGGCGGCCGGTAACGCGATGATCTTTAAACCCAGCGAAGTGACGCCGCTGAGCGCGCTGAAGCTGGCAGAAATCTACAGCGAAGCCGGCGTACCGGACGGCGTGTTCAACGTGCTGAACGGGCGCGGCGCGGTGACCGGTCAGCTGCTGACCGACCATCCGGGCATCGACAAAATCTCCTTCACCGGTGGCGTGGCCAGCGGCAAAAAAGTGATGGCCAACGCGGCCGGCTCCACGCTGAAAGAGGTGACCATGGAGCTGGGCGGCAAATCGCCGCTGATCGTGTTTGACGATGCCGACCTCGATCTCGCCGCCGACATCGCCATGATGGCGAACTTCTACAGCTCCGGTCAGGTGTGCACCAACGGCACGCGCGTGTTTGTGCCGACGGCATTGCAGCAGGCGTTTGAAGCAAAAATCGCTGAACGCGTGGCGCGCATCAATGCTGGCGATGTCAACGATCCGGCCACCAACTTCGGCCCGCTGGTCAGCTTCCCGCATCGAGACAATGTGTTGCGCTATATCGAATCCGGCATTAGCGAAGGCGCGCGCCTGCTGTGCGGCGGTAAACGCATGAGCGGCGCGGCGTTTGATAACGGTGCCTGGGTAGAGCCGACCGTGTTCACCGATTGCCGTGATGAGATGACCATCGTACGCGAAGAGATTTTCGGACCGGTGATGTCGATCCTGACCTACGACAGCGAGGAAGAAGTGGTGCGCCGCGCCAATGCCACCGAATACGGCCTGGCGGCGGGTCTGGTCACCCGGGATCTGAATCGCGCGCACCGCGTCATTCACCAGATTGAAGCGGGCATTTGCTGGATCAACACCTGGGGTGAATCCGCCGCTGAAATGCCGGTGGGCGGTTACAAGCACTCCGGTATCGGCCGCGAGAATGGCCTGATGACGCTGCAGAGCTACACCCAGGTGAAATCTGTGCAGGTCGAACTGACCCGTTTTCAGTCGGTATTTTAATCAAGCTTAACCTGAGGAGCGACTAATGGAATTTGATTACATCATTATCGGAGCCGGATCCGCAGGGAACGTTTTGGCAACAAGACTGACCGAAGACAGCAGCGTAAACGTCCTGCTGCTGGAGGCCGGCGGTCCCGATTACCGCTTTGATTTCCGCACGCAAATGCCGGCGGCGCTGGCCTGGCCGTTACAGGGCAAACGCTACAACTGGGCGTACGAAACCGAGCCTGAGCCACACATGAATAACCGCCGCATGGAGTGCGGACGCGGTAAAGGGCTGGGCGGTTCGTCGCTGATCAACGGCATGTGCTACATCCGCGGTAACGCCATGGATCTCGACAACTGGGCGCAGCAGCCGGGTCTGGAAAACTGGACTTACCGCGACTGCCTGCCCTACTACCGCAAGTCGGAAACGCGCGATATCGGTGCTAATGATTATCACGGTGGCGAAGGCCCGGTGAGCATCACCACCTGTAAGCCAGGTAACAACCCGCTGTTCGCCGCGATGATTGAAGCCGGCGTGCAGGCGGGCTATCCGCGCACCGACGATCTCAACGGTTATCAGCAGGAAGGATTTGGTCCGATGGACCGTTTCGTGACGCCGCAGGGCCGCCGCTCCAGCACCGCGCGCGGTTATCTGGATACGGCAAAACAGCGTCCGAACCTGAAAATCATCACCCACGCCACCACCGATCGCATTCTATTCGAGGGCAAACGCGCGGTCGGCGTGCAGTATCTGCACGGCGCCAGCGATACGTCGCACACCGTGCATGCGCGGCGTGAAGTGCTGCTGTGCGCCGGTGCTATCGCCTCGCCGCAGATTCTGCAGCGCTCCGGCGTTGGCGCGGCGGCATTGCTGAAGCAGCACGATATCCCGCTGGTGCATGATCTCCCGGGCGTCGGTGAAAACCTGCAGGATCATCTGGAGATGTACCTGCAGTACGAGTGCAAAGAGCCGGTATCGCTCTATCCGGCCCTGAAGTGGTGGAACCAGCCGAAAATTGGTGCCGAGTGGCTATTCAAAGGCACCGGTATCGGCGCCAGCAACCAATTTGAGGGCGGTGGCTTTATCCGCAGCCGGGAAGAGTTTGCCTGGCCCAACATTCAGTACCACTTCCTGCCGGTGGCGATTAACTACAACGGCTCGAATGCGGTAGAAGCGCACGGTTTCCAGTGTCACGTCGGTTCGATGCGTTCACCAAGCCGCGGTCACGTGCGCATTAAGTCGCGCGATCCGCGCCGGCATCCGGCGATTCTGTTTAACTACATGGCGCACGAGCAGGACTGGCATGAGTTCCGCGATGCCATCCGCATCACGCGGCAAATCATCAACCAGCCGGCGCTGGATAAGTATCGCGGCAAAGAGATCAGTCCGGGGCTGGAGTGCCAGAGCGACGAGCAACTGGATGAGTTTGTGCGCAACCATGCTGAGACCGCTTACCATCCGTGCGGCACCTGTAAAATGGGTAGCGATGAGATGGCGGTTGTGGATGGCGAAGGTCGCGTACACGGCCTGCAGGGGCTGCGCGTGGTCGACGCCTCAATTATGCCGCTGATCATCACCGGTAACCTGAATGCCACCACCATCATGATTGGTGAGAAGATCGCCGACAACATTCGTGGTCGCCAGCCGCTGCCGCGCAGCGAAGCGGACTACTTCGTGGCGGGCGATCGCCCGGTGCGCGGCGAGCCGCTGCGCGCATAAAGCAGTGATGTCTCAGGGGGAGAACGTACGGTTCTCCCTTTTTTTCGCCCTCTTCTCTCTCGTCACCCCGCCTGCCATTAAGGCCTGTCAGACTTTGCGCCGCACGGTGCTGGCACCTGGGTTGATGTAGCAACCTAATAGTATGTTGTAACTAGAATGCCTTAGCGCCTCCGCTAAGCGCCGGGCTCGTCCAGCGCCAGCGCCTGCAAAAAATGTTGCAGGATGGCGTTGTGACGTGGGCCCTGGCGGGTGACGAGCGCGATTTGACTGTGGTAATGGAACTGCTGCGGCGCGAGGGCGCGCATCTGCTGTTTCTCCACCCACTGCGCGGCGTAGTGGTCCGGCAGGAAACCGATATAGCGCCCGGTGAGAATGAGAAACGCGATCCCTTCGCGATCGGAAGCGGTGGCACTGCAGTTCAGCTGCTGATGCAGCGCAATTGCCTCCGCCGGCATGCGAAACAGCGGCGCTATCGCGTCGCAGGCCGCCAGCGCGTGGTGTTCCGGCCGCTCCGCCTGGTTAAACAGCGGGTGCGCGTGGCTGCAATAGAGCTGCGCATGTTCATCATACAGCTGTGCGTACGCCAGCCCGGAGACCGGCGCCGCCATCGGCAGCGCGCCCACGTGCAGGCGTCCTTCCAGCAGGCCACGCTCGATGTCCGCCGCAGTTAACATACTGATGTTGATACGGATCCCTGCCCCGCTCTCCCGCAGCGCCGCCAGCGCATGGGTGAGACGCATGCGCGGCTGCGTCACCAGATTATTGATGATGCCGATGTTGAACTCCCCGCGCAGTTGCTGATGCATCTGGTTCACCTGCTGACGGAAATCTTCCACCGCTGCCATCATGGTCTCGCTGTGTCGTAAAATTTCACGCCCTTCCTCAGTGAGCGCAAACCCGGCGCGACCGCGCTGGCACAGACGCATGCCCAGCCGTTTTTCCAGATCGCTCATATGCAGGCTGATGGCCGAGCGCGTAATGCCGAGCAGGCTTTCAGCGGCGGAAAAGCTGCCGCACTCGCTGACGGTTTTGAAAACGCGCAGCAGTCTGAGGTCAAAGTCGGTCACCTGGGCCAGCGTTTTCTTTTTCATTCAGGTGAGTAAATCCATAAGTGAAGACAAGTTAATTAGCATTTAACTTAACCGGGGGCGGATTGCAAACTCTGCTTATCACCCGCCGGAGAAAACCCGATGTCACAGCCGATCAATACCGCCGATCTGAATTTACAGGCGCACTGGATGCCGTTCACTGCTAACCGCTATTTTCAGCAGGATCCCCGTTTTATTGTCGCCGCGCACGGCCACTGGCTGACCGATGGCGACGGCCGCCAGATTTTCGATAGTCTGTCCGGCTTATGGACCTGCGGCGCAGGCCACACGCGCCGTGAAATCCAGCAGGCAGTCGCACAGCAACTCGGTACGCTGGATTACTCGCCGGGCTTTCAGTACGGCCATCCGCTGTCGTTTCAGCTGGCCGAGCGCATCGCCAGCCTGATGCCCGGCCATCTCAACCACGTGTTCTTTACCGGTTCGGGGTCGGAGTCGGCGGATACTGCGGTGAAAATGGCGCGCGCCTGGTGGCGGGCCAAAGGCCAGCCCAATAAAACCCGGCTGATTGGTCGCGCGCGCGGCTATCACGGCGTGAACATTGGCGGCACCAGCCTTGGAGGAATCGGCGGCAACCGTAAGGCCTTTGGTCAGCTGCTGGAGGTTGATCACCTGCCGCATACGCTGCAGCCAGAGCTGGCGTTCACCCCCGGCCAGCCTGCCACGGGGGGCGAGGCGCTGGCGGATGAGATGCTGAAGCTGATTGAACTGCATGATGCTTCGACTATTGCCGCGCTGATTGTTGAACCGCTGTCCGGATCTGCCGGCGCGATTATTCCGCCGCACGGCTACCTGCAGCGCCTGCGTGAGATCTGTACGCAGCACGATATTTTGCTGATTTTTGACGAAGTGATCACCGGCTTTGGCCGCATGGGACGCTGGAGCGGCGCGGAGTATTTTGGCGTCACACCGGATCTGCTCAACTTCGCCAAACAGATTACCAACGGTGCCATTCCGCTGGGCGGCGTGGTGGCCAGCAGCGAAATCTATCACACCTTTATGTCTCAGCCGCTGCCGCAGCACGCGGTTGAGTTTGCGCACGGCTACACCTATTCGGCGCATCCGGTGGCCTGCGCGGCCGCGCTGGCGACGCTGGACGTGCTGGAAAACGAGGCGCTGATTAGCCAGTCGGCCGAACTGGCACCGCATTTTGAACGTGCGCTGCACGGGCTGCGCGATTGTCCGCAGGTGGTGGATATCCGCAACTGCGGGCTGGTTGGTGCCATTCAGCTGGCACCCCGTGAAGGCGACGCGACCGTGCGGCCGTTTGAAGCGGGCATGGCGCTGTGGAAAGCCGGCTTTTACGTCCGCTTTGGCGGCGATACGCTGCAGTTCGGCCCGATGTTTGATACCCAGCCGGCCGAACTGGACCGGCTATTTGATGCGGTAGGCGAAGCCCTGCACGGCCTCAGATAATCTCAGTGCTGTAGCTGACCGGCTGCGGCGGAATAAATGCCTGCACCGGCGTCAGTTCGCCGCGGTATTTGCGTAGCTGCACCACGGTGATTTGTCCACTACAGCCCTGCGCCAGCGATGAAGTACCGATATCCAGCGTCAGCACATTCGGATTGCCGTGGCGACACAGCGGTCGCAGCGCGGTGGGATCGACCGGATCGTACCAGGCGCCGGTCGGCAACTGCACCACACCGGGCATAATGCTTTCGGTAACGCGAGCGCTGGCCAGCACGTGACCGCGCTGATTGTACAACTCGATAATGTCGCCGTCGGTAATGCCGCGCGCGGCGGCATCGTGCGGATGCAGGCTGCACACCTCACGTCCTTCGCGTTTGCCGCTCAGGCTGTAGTCACCAAAATCCAGCTGACTGTGCAGACGCGTGGCCGGCTGATTAGCGATCAACCACAGCGGATGTTCCGCATCCGGCTGCTGCTGCGGCGCGCGCCACACCGGATGGCCGGGGCAATTTTCATAGCCAAAGCTGGCGATGGTGGCGGAAAAGATTTCGATTTTGCCGCTCGGCGTCGGTAGCGGTGCCGCCGCCGGATCGGCCCGAAACGCATTGATCATCCGCCCGCCATCTTTCAGCTGCGGCAGTTCAATCACACCCTGCAGCCAGAACTGGTCGAAGTCAGGAATCGTCACCTGATGCGCGGCCAGTTTTTCCTGCAGCTGCGCATAGTGATGGCGCAGCCAGCCGCGGGCGTCGCGTCCTTCGGTGAATGCCTCTTCACGGCCTAAACGACGCGCCAGTTCAGCAAAAATGGTGTAGTCATCCTGCGCCTGCGCGTAAGGTTGCGCCACCGGCTGCATGGCAAACAGATGACGATCGGTCGGCGCACCGCCGATATCTTCACGCTCCAGCGTCATGGTGGCAGGCAGCACGATATCCGCATGGCGCGCGCTGGCGGTCCACGCGGTCTCGTGCACAATCAGCGTATCCAGCTGGCAAAACGCCTGCCGCAGCCGCGCCAGATCCTGATGATGATGGAATGGATTGCCGCCCGCCCAGTAGGCCAGACGGATGTGCGGATAGGTTAAGCGCCGGCCGTTGTAATCAAATTGCGTGCCGGGATGCAGCAGCATATCGGCGATGCGCGCCACCGGAATCAACCGGTCAATACCGTTCCTGCCCTGCGGCAGCGCCGGGAAACTCACCAGGTTATGATGCTTACCGTAATGGCCGAGTGCGCCGAGTGCATAGGTATATCCACCGCCCGGCAGCCCCGGCTGGCCCAGCGCGGCCGCCAGCACCAGCCCCAGCCATACCGGTTGCTCACCGTGTTCCGCGCGCTGCAACGCGTGCGCCACGGTAACCAGCACGCGCTTGCCGTGCAGCTGGCGCGCAAAATCGGTGATTGTTGCCGCGCTGACGCCACAAATCTCAGCCGCCCACTGTGCGTCGCGCCGCGTACCGTCCTCTTCGCCGCGAATATAGGCGACCATTTGCGGCCAGCCGACGGTGTAACGCGCGAGGAAAGCCTCATCGGTGCGCTGCTCGTCAATCAGCACCGACAGCAGACCGAGAATGAAGGCCGCATCGGTACCGGGGCGCAGCGCCAGCCACTCTCCCTGCGCCTCATCGGGCAGATCGCTCTGCAACGGGCTCACCGAAATAAAGCGTGCGCCGCGTTCTGCCGCCTGCTGCATAAAGCCGCGTTCGGTGTGTTCGCTCAGACCTCCGCTTGCCACCTGCGAATTTTTTAGCGCCAGGCCGCCGAACGCCAGCACGATCTCGCTATGCCGGGCGATCTCTTCCCAGCTGACGCCGCGGCGGGCGATCTCATTCATGTCGCCAACGATATGCGGTAACAGCACCGAAGCCGAGCCGGAACTGTAGCTGTTCACCGAGCGCACATAGCCGCCCATCACCGTGTTAAGAAAGCGGTGCACCTGGCTCTGCGCGTGATGAAAACGGCCGGCACTTGACCAGCCATATGAGCCACCAAAAATACCTTCCGGCCCATACGCGTCACCGACGCGCTGCAGTTCGCGTGCCACCAGCGTGTAAGCCTGCTCCCAGCTCACCGCCACATAGTCGTCATTACCGCGACGCGGATCCGCGCCGGGCCCATTTTCCAGCCAGCCACGGCGCACCATCGGTTGCGCCACGCGCGCCGGGTGATGCAGGACATTGTGAAAGTTTTGCAGCAGCGGGCTGGGATCCGGATCGCCGTGAAACGGTTCGATAGTCAGTCGATCGCCCTGCAGGCGGGCAGTAAAAGCACCCCAGTGGGCGCTGTGCATCACCGGTTTTTGCGTCATCATGCTTCCTGGAGTCAAAAATGAAAAACGGTGCTTACAGCACCGTTGCAATAAAGTTTCTTACCCGTCCGTTTTCCGGATCGTCGAGCACCTGCTGCGTCGGCCCCGCCGCCACAATCCGCCCGCCTTCCATAAACACGATGTTATCGGCCACCTCGCGCGCAAAACCGATCTCGTGTGTCACGATCACCATGGTGATGCCGGAGTGCGCCAGTTGTTTAATCACCTGCAGCACTTCACCCACCAGTTCCGGATCGAGCGCAGACGTGGGCTCATCAAACAGCATCACGCCGGGATCCATCGCCAGCGCACGGGCGATCGCCACACGCTGCTGCTGACCACCGGAAAGATTCTGCGGCCACTCTTCTTCGCGCCCGGCCAGCCCCACCTGCTTAAGCAGCGACAGCGCTTTGCTGGTCGCCTGCTGGCGGCTCTGTTTTTTCACCCGCATCGGCGCATCGACAATGTTTTGCAGTACGGTGCGGTGCGGGAACAGGTTGAACTGCTGAAACACCATGCCGATTTCGGCACGCTGACGCGCAATCTCGCTGCTGCTCAGCTCGTGCAGCGCCTGGCCTTTCTGCTTGTAACCAATGATCTCGCCACCGATACGAATCGTGCCACCATCCAGTTTTTCCAGATGGTTGATGCAGCGCAGCAGCGTCGATTTGCCTGAGCCGGACGGTCCGAGGATCACCGTCACCGAGCCAGCCGGGATATCAAGATTAACTTCATCCAGAATGGTGACGCCGGAAAAACGTTTGGTCACCTTACGTAAGGCGATCGCTTCAGCCATTGCTTACGCTCCTTTCGGCTTTAGGCGCGGAGAAACCGGGCAGCGACTTGAGTAAACTGCGCTTTTCGCGGCGCGTGACGCCACGGCCAAAGTAGCGCTCGACATAGAACTGACCAACCGACAGTACCGAAGTCATCAGCAGATACCACAGCGTCGCCACCAGCAGCAGCGGGATCACTTCATAGGTGCGCTGATAGATGATCTGCGCCGAAAACAGCACATCCTGCAGGGAGATCACCGATACCACCGCCGTGGTTTTCAGCTGGCCGATGATTTCGTTACCGGCCGGCGGCATGATGGCGCGCATCGCCTGCGGCAGTACGGTATGGCGGAAAATCTGCGCCGGACGGTAACCCAGCGCGCGGGCGGCTTCCAGCTGGCCGTTGCCAACGCTCTGAATCCCGGCGCGCACGATCTCAGCCGCATAGGCAGACTGATGCATTACCAGCGCGATCACCGCCGCGCTGAACGGACTGACCAGCGCATTAGACTGAGTACTCCAGATTTCACCCAGGCCCGGCAGCGACAGCGAAATGGTCGGGTACAGCGCCGCGATGTTGTACCACAGGAACAGCTGTACCAGCATCGGCACGCCGCGGAAAAACCAGGTATAGAACCAGCTGACGCCGACCAGCACCGGGTTGGATGACAGGCGCATCAGCGCCAGCACCGTGCCAAAGGCGAAGCCCAGCACCACCGAAATCGCTGTCAGCTGCAGCGTCATCAGCACACCCTGCAGAATGGACTCGCCGGTGAAGTTTTCCGCAATCACGCCCCATTCGAAGCGCGGATTGTTGATCATCGAATGCGCCATCGCCACCACGCACAACAGCACCACCAGCGCACTGAGCCAGCGTCCGTAGTAGCGTTTACCGACGATTTTCAGATCGTCGGTGTGGTCGTGAAAGTCACTCATTGAAAGATATCCTGATTACGTTTTGACTCTTTAACCGCGCCAAAGCCGATGCCCCAGTTATCCAGGATCTTCTGGTAGCTGCCATCTTTAATCAGCGAGTTCAGCGCTGCCTGTACGGCAGGTTCAAGCGCGGAATCTTTCGGGAAGGCGACCGATACCGGCGCATCATGCACGGTGATTTCGCCGCTCATGGTCAGCGGTTTGATCACTTTCACCTGCCACAACAGGCCTTCGTACGGACCGAGGAACATCGGCACACGCCCGCTGACCACGGCCTGAACACCAGCCGGGCGATCCGGGAACACTGACACTTTAATCGGTTTTTTCCCGGCCGCTTCACAGGCTTTGCTGGCCTCTTCCAGACGGGTCACCTGAGTGGTGCCGGAACCGGCGCCGACTTCTTTACCGCACACCTCGTCGAGGGTTTTGAACGGCGCGACGTTGGCATCTTTCCGCGAAATAATGCCGAGACGGCTGGCGTCGTAGTAACTCACAAAGTCGATAATTTTGGCGCGCGCCGGCGTGGCGTTGATGTTGGACAAGGCCACATCGTAGCGGCCGGTTTTCAGTCCCGGAATGATGTTGTCGAAGCCGCCGGTATCGCGCCACTGCACCTGAATGCCGAGACGCTCACCGACCGCGTTCATGATGTCAATTTCACGGCCGGCCAGCGTTTTGTTGTCTTCTTTATAGAAGGTGGTGGGCGGCGTGTTGGGGTTGGTTCCTGCCACAATATAGCCGCGCTTCGCCACGTCGGCGGGCACCAGGCTTTTCAGCGCGGCATCAGCCTGTACATGCAGTGAGCTGTCGGTTGGGACGGATTGTTCGGCGGCAAACGCGGTGTGCGCACTGAGAGCGAGTGCGAAAAGGGTGATACCTTTTGCGAATTTCACTGGAACCTTTCTCCTGATATTTAAAATGTTTCCCGGCAGGGAAAAGGCGTCGAGGTAGCGATGTATTTTTCCCTTTGCCCATGTCGCGTAAAGCCGCGCGGCGCAAAGGATTGTCATCCTCAAAACGTCCCGCAGCCATTCTCTGGAAGATAGGCAGCGATCACAAATGCGAAAAACAGATATCTATTGCCGAAATCCGGCAATAGGGTTCTTTGCTGGCCTGAATGCGGCCCTGTCGTCGCGCAAAAATCAGATTGTTACCGCAAATCAGGCACCTGCTTATGCTGCCATGCTGGATGATTTGCTTATTAGCCATAACGTTCCTGTCTAAGCCAGCCTATCGCCCTGCTGACAAAAACTGACAAAAAAGCCGCCCGTCGAGGCGATTTGCGCAGGAATGTAAAGAAGTCGCACCTCAATATACAATGCAAACCATTCTCATTATCATGCGCATTTGCTTACAAATGTTAACGCATCAGGGAGATGATATAAGTGAATGTAACTGTATGTAGCAAAAAGCATCCGGTCGCACTGTGCCTGGCGGGCCTGTTAACCTCACCGGTGTTTGCCGCTGAACCCACGGAGAAGCTGGCCGACGATGAGTCGATGATTGTGACGGCAGAGCAGGAGCTGAAGCAGCAGCCGGGAGTTTCCACCATTACCGCTGAAGACATCAAAAAAAGTCCGCCCGTTAACGACCTCGCGGACATCATCCGCAAAATGCCCGGCGTTAACCTCACCGGTAACGGCGCCAGCGGCAGCCGCGGTAACAACCGCCAGATCGACATTCGCGGCATGGGCCCGGAAAACACTTTGGTGCTGATCGATGGCGTGCCGGTCACCTCCCGTAACTCGGTGCGTTACAGCTGGCGCGGTGAGCGCGACTCACGCGGGGATACCAACTGGGTGCCGCCGGAAATGGTGGAACGCATTGAGGTGATACGCGGTCCGGCCGCTGCCCGTTATGGCTCCGGTGCCGCTGGCGGTGTGGTCAACATTATTACCAAACGCCCCACCAATGACTGGCACGGCTCGCTGTCGCTGTTCACTAACCAGCCAGAAGATGACAAGGAAGGCGCCACCCGCCGCGCGAACTTCAACCTCAGCGGTCCGCTGGCCGGTGAGGCACTCACCATGCGGCTGTACGGCAACCTGAACAAAACGGATGCCGACGCCTTCGACATTAACACCGCGCAAAATGGCGCTTATGCCGCCGGACGCGAAGGCGTGCGTAATAAAGACATCAACGGCGTGCTGTCGTGGAAAATCACCCCGACGCAGATTGTCGATTTCAGCTATGGCTACAGCCGCCAGGGCAATATTTATGCTGGCGACACGCAAAACAGCAACAGCAATGCCAGCGGCAACGGGCTGGTGGAAGCGCTGTACGGCAGCGAAACCAACCGCCTGTATCGCCAGAACTACGGAGTGGTGCACAACGGCATCTGGGACTGGGGCACCTCTAAGCTTAACTTTAGCTATGAGAAAACCAACAATACCCGTCTGAAAGAAGGCTCCGGCGGCAGCACCGAAGGGATGATCAACAGCGATACGTACGCTACCAGCCGGCTGGAGAGCTATCGCGCCGGCGGCGAGATCAATTTCCCGCTGCAGCTGCTGGTCGATCAAACGGTTACGCTGGGTGCTGAGTGGAATCGCGATGAGCTTAACGATCCGGCCTCGGTACAGGCCACCAGCGCACCGGGCGTCGATTTCGGCGGCGTTTCCAGCGACGGTTCGCAGCGTGACAGTAAAAACAGCACCACCATCAGCTCGCTCTATTTCGAAGACAACATCGCCGCCACCGACTCCACCGAAGTGATTCCCGGCCTGCGCTTTGACTATCACAATCAGTTTGGCGCTAACTGGAGCCCGAGCCTCAACCTGTCGCAGGGCCTCGGTGATTACTTCACGCTGAAAGCCGGTATTGCGCGCGCCTTTAAAGCGCCAAACCTGTATCAGTCCACTGAGGGCTATATCCTGTCGACGCGCGGCAACGGTTGTCCGATTGGCCTGTCACGCTGTTACCTGCTGGGCAGCAAAGACCTTGATCCCGAGATCAGTGTGAATAAAGAAGTGGGCATTGAGTTCAGTAATCAGGGCTATGTCGCGGGCATCACCTGGTTCCGCAATGATTACAAAAACAAAATCATCTCCGGCACCACGCCGGTGGCTTCAACCGGCTCGTATAACCTGCTGCGCTGGGAAAACGGCGGCAAAGCGATCGTCGAAGGGCTGGAAGGCAATCTGAGCATCCCGCTGATTGCCGACACGCTGGAGTGGCGCACCAATGCCACCTATATGTTCCGCTCGGAGAGCAAAAAAACCGGCAACCCGCTGACGGTAATTCCTGAATTTACCATCAACTCGCAGCTGGAGTGGCAGGCGACCGAGGCGCTCAGCGCCAACATCAACTGGACGCAATACGGTCGACAGAAGCCACGCCAGTATGCGGAAACCAGCCTCGAGGCCAGCCGTGGTCTGTCGCAGCGTGAAATCAGCCCGTATTCCATTGTCGGACTGAACCTCAACTACGACATCACTAAAAACCTGAGCGCCAACGCCGGTATCAACAACCTGTTTGACAAGCGCGTTTATCGCGAAAATGCCGGGGCATCGACCTATAACGAACCGGGCCGCGCCTGGTACGCCGGTGTCACGATGTCGTTCTGAGGAATGGACGCGATTGATTTGAGCGACCGAACTTAGCTGAGGGATTTAAGCACCGCCGCCTGTGCGGCAGGCCTGCGCGCTAGCCGGATGCTCAGCAGCGCGCCGGCCGCCAGGCAGAACGACATACACACTATCGCCACGATGAAGGCATGGGTAATCTCTCCCGGCCCCTTGCCCGTGCCCAGCACGGCATAAAAACTCCCGCCGATAATGGCCACGCTCAGCGCCGTGCTCAGTTGCAAGGTGGAGCTGGCGATACCGGCAATCATTCCGGCCCAGGCGGGTGCCACGCGTCCGGTGACGATGTGCATCAGCGTTGGCAGCGCCAGCCCCTGGCCAAACCCCACCACAAACAGTCCCAGAGCCAGCGGCAGCGCCGCTGGTGACATCCCAACCGGCGTGCTGGCCATCAGCCACGCCAGGCCCAGCAGGCCGACCACTTCCAGCACCATCCCAGTGGCGTTAACGTAAGGCCCAATCAGCCGTCGCGCAGCGGGCGTGGATAACGGCCCCAGCAGAAAACCCGCACCAAAGGGCAGGAAGATCAGCCCGGCGCTCAGTACGCCCTGATGCAGCGCGCCCTGTAAATAGATCGAGAACAGCAGGAAGAATACGCCAATCGAGTAGAACAGCAGCGCCAGCAGCAGGGACAGCCCAAGACCCGGCACGCTAAAAATCGCCGGATCGATCAGCGGATCGCCGCCCTGCTTTGCCAGCCGGCTTTCATAGCGCCAGAACAGACTGCCCAGCACCGGCACCAGCAGCAGCGATAGCCACGCCCACAGCGGCCAGCCCGCTTCCCGTCCTTCAATCAGCGGCACGATCAGCAGACCCAGCGTCATCATCGACAGTCCCATTCCGCCAAAATCCAGCTTGCGCGCGTGCTGTGCTCGCGTCTCTTTAATCAACGGGATGCCAAACAGCACCACCAGCAGCGCCACCGGCAGATTGACCAGGAAAATGGCGCGCCAGCCGCTATTAAACAGGTTGAGTGAGATCAGGATGCCGCCCAGCGCCTGGCCAATCACCGAGGCCAGACCAAATACCGCGCCGTACAGGCTCAGCGCGCGTGATTTCTCCGCCTCCGGGAAAATAGCCTGAATCGAGGCCAGCGCCTGCGGTGCCATAATCGCTGCAGTGATGCCCTGCAGCACGCGGCCAGCGATCAGCGCACCCGGTGACCAGGCAAAGCCACACAGCGCAGAAGCCGCTGCAAAACCGGTCAGTCCAGCGAAGAACATGCGCCCGCGGCCAAACAGATCGCCGAGGCGACCGCCGGTGATCAGCGTGACGGCATAAAACCCGGCATAAGACGAGATGACAAATTGCTCCGCCGAGCCGGACGTGGCCAAATCGCTCTGAATCGAGGGCAGCGCCACATTGACAATAAAGAAGTCCAGCGGGGGTAAAAATGCGCCTGTCAGCAGGACGATAAACATCGCCCAGCGGCGTGGCTCGGGATTTAACGCGTGCGGATCGGACATCACAACACCTCACTAAGGAACCGATTGGTTCCAATATGGATAAAAAAATTAGTCGAGCAGACGCATTGTGCAGTCCACTACTGCGTTCATTTCTGCTACCGTTGCCCCGGTTTTACCGAGGATACGCATCCCTTCAATCTGGCAAACCAGTAAGCGGGCCAGCACCTGCTCATCACGCTCGGGCAGTTCTCCGCTCAGCTGACCGCGCACCAGTGTTGCCGCATACAGCTGCTGCAAACGCCGGAACATGCGTCCCGTGCGTTCGGCAATCTGTTCATCATGCGCGGCCATCTCGGTGGTGAGTGACACCACCAGACAACCGCGCCGCCCTTTCTCGCCGCTGGAGAGCGCGGCATAACGCAGCAGCGAGGCGCGAATCGCCGCTTTAACCGCGCCGGGCTGCGCCAGAATATCCGAGGTGGCTTTCAGACCTTCGGTCATGTAGATATCCAGCGCGGCCAGCAGCAGCCCTTTTTTATCGCCGAACGCCTTGTAGAGACTGCCGCGCGATAAACCGGTTCCGGCGATCAAATCCGGTAGCGACGCCGCTTCATAGCCGCGATCCCAGAAAACGTGCATGGCGCTGCGGGCGGCCTCTTCCAGCTCGAACTCGCGCGGGCGACCGATGACGGTCAGGTTCTTCATCACTGCCCTCCCCTTTAATTATAAACCAACTGGTTCCTATCTTAGCCGCAATGCAGTGGCTATTGCAAGTCAGCCGCCCCCCCCTTCACGGCTCGGCCGCTTACACATGGATAATCAGGGTTAAGTGATGCGTCACACAAAGAACTGACGTAACGCGTCGGCCAGCGCCTGCGGTTGCTCATCCGGGATAAAGTGACCACAGTGCGCGAGGCGAATCCCGCTGACGTCGGCCGCAAAAGTGCGCAGCGGCTGTGCCATATCGGCAATTGAGCCCTGATCGGCGCTCACCGCCAGCAGCGGGATCGCCAGTTTTCCCCGGGTTTGCAACAACTGACGATTCTGCTCCGCTGAGGTGCTGACTTCACGGTACGCCGCCATGCCGGCGCGCAGCGCGCCGTTTTGCTGCAGCAGCCGCACATATTCCGCCATCTCTTCGTCACCAAACACCATCGGGCTGGCTGCTTTGCGCTGCAAAAACCACTGCAGATAGAGCGCTTCACGACCGGCGATCAGCGCTTCCGGCAGATCCGGCAACAGGTGAAAAGCAAAGTGCCAGGTTTTCCAGGCTTTGTCCGGCGTCGCAGGCAGCGCATCCGGCAGCGTCACTCCGGGAATGCCGGCATCCAGCAGCGCCAGTTTGCTGATGGCATCACCGTGCAGCATCGCCAGCGGCCAGGCAACCCAGGCACCCACGTCATGCGCGGCCAGGTAGTAACGCTCAACCCCTAACTGCTGCAACAATCCCTGCACGCTGTGCGCCAGCGAGGTGGTGTCATAACCGCTGGCAGGCTTGTCGGAGTCGCCCTGGCCGGGCAGATCCGGCGCAATGATGAAATAGTCTGCCGCCAGCTGCGCCATCACCTTACGCCAGGCAAACCAGCTCTGCGGAAAGCCCGCCAGCAGTACCAGCACTGGTCCCTGCGCATTGCCGCCGCTGACGTAGTGCAACCGCACGCCCGCGACCGTGGCGTAAGCATGGTTAAATTGCGGCAGGTGATCGACGGGCTGTGACCAGCGCGGCGCGGCGTCCAGGGCAGGCAGTGGCATAAGCGTTCTCCGGTTATTTTGGTAAAGAGTATTTCCTTATTGGATGCGATTCTGCGCTACCGCACCGTTAACGCGGACTCATTAAGGAAATGTTTATTTCCTTAATATTAACGACAGCCACGCGCGCCTTGCAAGCGAGTCTGTGAAATAGATCCGGAAGCGAACGGCGGAGTGAATCGTCCCGCCGCCGCGCCTGAGAAATGTGCGGTTAGCCCGCCTTCTTCGCCGTGGGTTTCAGCGATCGATTGAGATCCTGAATGCGTTTCATGGTTTTAACCGTGCGTGCCGAACTGGCGGAGGCCACCGCCAGAATCAGCATTTCGAGGCACACCAGCACCGTACCGTGCAGCGGCATGCGACCATTTTCACCGCCGCGCGGCACGTTAATCACCACATCCGCCTGCTGCGCAAACGCCGAATCCAGCGCGTGGGTCAGCAGAATCACCGGCATACCCAGCCGCTGCGCCTCTTTCAGCGTCGTCATGCCCTCACGGTGCGCCGATTTCTGCGCCATCATGATCAGTACATCGCCGCGCTGTAGCGTTATCAGCTGTTCCGCCAGCGCAATCCCGGCACGGTTAAGCGTTACCGCCGGCAGGCCGATGCGCCGGAACAGTCGCGCGCTGTACTCCGCCAGAATGCCGGAAGCGTTGATGCCAAACAGCGCCACCTGACGCGCTTCCAGCAGCAGTGTCACCGCAGCCGCCACCGCCTGACGGTTGACCGGTTCTGCCAGTACTTCGCAGGCGCGCTGATGGCCGCCCAGCACAAAATCGATGCCGGAGTTGATGTCACACGACAGTTCGCTGATGGTCGCGCTCATCTTCTCTTCCGAGTTTTGCGCCGGACCAAACCACGCGGCCAGCGTGGTTTTCAGATCGCGCAAACCGGCAAAGCCCAGCGCCTGCACGGTGCGCACCACGGTGGCGTCAGAGGTTTGGGTGGCCTGGGCGATATCCAATGCAGTCGCGTCTAATATAGCCTCACGATGTTCGTGGATATATCGCGCCACCGTTTGCAGGCTGGCCGATAATGTCGTGACGCGCGCACGGTAGCGTTCACCGAATACATCCACCCGATTTTTAATGTTATTTGCCGCCATTATGTTGCCTGTTAGTAATATCGCATCGTTGTGAACCGCGTCGGCAGGCCGGCTTGTAGTGAAAATTTGCGCCGCTACCGCTGTCCACTCCCTTCGCGCCTGGCTTAACCCGGCCAGCCTCAAACTACAAAAAAGCATAATCGACTGATTGTAAATAAATTTTCTGACAATCCCGGTTCAAAATTTTCTACCGCGTTCTGCTGTAGTATCCACACCATCATTTACGTTTACTACTACATTTTTTCATGTTTGAATGATTCTCAATTACATCTCAGCCGCCTTTTTCCGCTGACTGATGGCATAAAAATGCCGGGCCGCGAATGTCCTGTTCGTCACCGGCAGCATTTTACTGATAGCTTCGTTGCGCGGAATAAATAATCCCGCAATTACACCAGGTTTATATTCGATGCAGAACAACTCACCGCGGGCGGTTAAATTACTGTGCCATCCGGCTATCCTTGCCGCTATTTACGGCGTAACGGCACTCAGCAGTACTGACAGCCTTGCCGCTGAACAAAACAGCACCCTCACCGTAACGGCACAGCAGCAAAACAGTGACGACGGCTATAGCGCCACCAGCAGTTCGGTCGCCAGTAAAACGCCGGTGTCGCGCCTCAATGAAGCCCAATCGGTGAGCGTGGTGACGCAACAGCAGCTGGAGGATTATCAGGCCGACAGCCTCGCCGACGCGCTGCGCTTTGTCAGCGGCGTAAGCGAAGGCAACACGCTGGCAGGTACCGAAGATGGCTTTGTACGGCGCGGCTTTGGCAGCAACTCGGATGGTTCCATCTATCGTGATGGGGTGCGCAGCAGTCAGGGGTTGAATTTCGACGCCACCACCGAACGTGTCGAGGTGCTGAAGGGCTCGGCTTCGCTGCTGTACGGTATCCAGAATCCCGGCGGCGTGATCAATATTGTGAGCAAAAAGCCGCAATACACCTGGCACACCAAAGTCAGCGGTCGCGCAGCCAGCGAGGGCGGCGGCGCCGGCACGCTGGACGTCACCGGCCCGCTCGGCAACGGTTTTGCTTTCCGCCTGATTGCCGAAAAGCAGAATCAGGATTACTGGCGCAATTTCGGCAGCGATAAACACACCTTAATTGCCCCCTCGCTACAGTGGTATGGCGAGCAGGCCAGCTTCCTCATCAGCTACGAAGATTATCAGTACGATATTCCCTACGATCGCGGCACGGCGTTTGTTAACGGTAAGCCGGTGGCGATTGGCTATAAAGATCGCCTGGACGATAAAGCTAATCATGCGTGGGGCCACAATAAAACCCTGAACGCGCACTACGACTGGCAGTTCAATGAGGCGTGGAGCACGCGCCTGACTTTTGGCTGGAACCAGCGTCAGTACGACAACAACGAAGTGCGGGTCACGGCGATCAACCCCACCACCGGCGTGGTGACGCGCCGCGCCGACGCCAACCGTGGCTTCAACCATAAAACCAAATACGTGGCGTGGGATGTGATCGGTTCGCCGCAGCTGTTTGGCATGACGCACGATGTGGTGTTCGGCACTGATTATGAAATGAACCAGACTTACCGTGCGCACCAGTATCAGGGTAAAGCGAACACCGGCTTCAACCTGTACGATCCGCAATACGATATGCTGGCACCGATCACCAACAGCAGCAGTGAAAACAGCGCCAACGCCAACCTGCTTAACCGCCTGCACAGTCGCTCGGTATACGCCAAAGACAGCATTTCGCTCACCGACGACTGGATTGCGGTGCTGGGCGGACGCTATCAGCACTATGAACAGCGCGCGTCAAAGGGCTTCGATCCGGTGGTGCAAACGCTGGACAGCGAGGGCAACAAGTTCCTGCCGCAGGCCGGGCTGATTTACAAACTGACGCCGGACGTCTCACTGTATAGCAGCGTGAGCAAATCCTTCACGCCGTCGACTGACGTCGACGATGACGGCAACGTCGGCAAGCCGGAACAGGGCACCACATGGGAAGTGGGCAGCAAGTGGCAGATTTCGCCCCGGCTGTTTGCCAGCGTAGCGCTGTACCGCATCGACGAACGCGATATGTCGCTCAACATTAACGGCACCACGCGCGCCATCAATAAAGCACGTTCGAGCGGCGCTGAATTTGAGCTCAATGGTGAAGTGCTGCCGGGCTGGGATCTGAGCGCCAACTACAGCTACGATAAGGCTGAAATCGTCGACGATGGCGTCAATCCGGCGAACAAGGGCAATCGCCTGCAGAACGCACCGCGTCATGCCGGGGCGCTTTACCTGAGCCATAATCTGACGCTGAACGGCATTCCCGGTGACTTCCGCGTCGGCGGCGGTGCGCGCTACGTTGGCTCACGCGCCGGCGATCCGGAGAACAGCTTTACGCTGCCGGATTATGTGGTCGCCGACAGCTTTATCGCCTGGAATAATCAGCTGTTTGGCGAGAAAACCCAGCTGAAGCTTAACCTGAATAACCTGTTCAATAAGCACTACTACACCT
>NZ_SDFT01000065.1:0-10629 GCF_004916815.1 Pantoea sp. R102 | reverse complement strand
ACTCAGCCTGAAGGCGGGCAAGGCGTTCAGGGGAGAGCGTGTGGGGCTGAAGGAGACGGGGGAAGACGGTTATTACGAGGTGTGGTGGTACAGCACAAAAGTGGGGGTGATCGACCTGAAGAAAAAGTCGATCACCATGGGTAAAGGATGTTAAAAAGTGTTCACTATGTCCCCGAACACCTGTCTGCCATGTCCCCGGACTGTACATGCGGGAGAGGGTTAGGGTGAGGGCGGGGCAACCGTCCGCAGCGGACTTACGCTTCAGCCAGCTCGCGCAGGTACTGGAAAATCTGGCGGGCGGCTTTTGGCGGCTTACTGGCGGCTTTCTCTTTCTGCGCGTTGCGGATCATACTGCGCAGCTGCTGACGGTCGGCGTGCGGATAGAGATTCAGCACTTCCGCCACCGCGTCATCACCCTGCTCGATCAGCCGATCGCGCAGCTGCTCCAGCTTATGGAACAGCGCAACCTGTTGGTTGTGGCGGTTCTTCAGCTTATCCAGCGCCAGGCGGATTGGCTCTTCGTCGCGCTGACGCAGCATTTTACCAATCAGCTGCAGCTGGCGGCGGCGGCCTTCCTTCTTAATGCGCTGCGCCAGTTCAATGGCGTCACGCAGCTGTTCATCAAGCGGGATCTTATCCAGGGAGTTTTTCCCTAAATCCACTAACTCGGCGCCCAGGCGTTTCAGCTCCTCGGCGTCGCGTTTAATTTCACTTTTACTGACCCAGATAATCTCTTCGTCTTCTTCTTCCTGATTATCCGGCACATCGTCGAGCCAGTCTTCGGGCTGCTTCGTCATCTGTTGGCTCCCTAAAAAAAGAGGCTAATCCTACCAGTTTATCGGGCGACTGCGAAATTGTTCTCTGAGTCTGATAGACTCAATAAATTCATACTTAAGATTAGACGGCAGGTCGATGAACGTATCTACTCAGGTTGCAGAACAACGTAAAGTGTTGGAACAGGCTGTCGCGCAGGCGCTGGAACTGGCGCAAGCCAGCACCGACGGAGCAGAAGTGGCGGTCACCAAAACCACCGGAATCGGTGTCAGTACCCGCTACGGCGAAGTGGAAAACGTCGAATTCAACAGCGATGGCGCGCTTGGCATCACCGTCTATCACCAAAACCGCAAAGGCAGTGCTTCCTCGACCGATCTCAGCCCGGACGCGATTAAACGCACCGTGCAGGCGGCGATCGATATCGCGCGCTACACCTCGCCCGATCCCTGTGCTGCGCCGGCCGAGCGCGATCTGCTGGCGTTCGAGGCACCGGATCTCGATCTCTACCATCCGTGGGAGATCGACGCCGATCGCGCCATTGAGCTGGCTGCCCAGGCCGAGCAGGCTGCGCTGCAGGCTGACAAGCGCATCACCAATACCGAAGGCGGCAGCTTTAACAGCCATGTCGGCATCAAAGTCTTTGGTAACAGCCACGGCATGCTGCAGAGCTACTGCTCCAGCCGGCATTCGCTGTCGAGCTGCGTCATTGCTGAGCACAACGGTGACATGGAGCGCGACTACGCCTACACCATTGGCCGCGCGATGGGCGATCTGCAAAGCGCCGACTGGGTGGGTGCGGAGTGCGCGCGCCGCGTGCTGGCACGTCTTTCGCCGCGTAAGCTGCCGACCATGAAAGCGCCGGTGCTGTTCGCGCCGGAAGTGGCCACCGGCCTGTTCGGCCATCTGGTGGGCATGATCAGCGGCAGCAGCGTCTACCGCAAATCCACTTTCCTGCTCGACGCGCTGGGTCAGCAGATTCTGCCGTCGTGGCTGACGATTGAAGAGAAGCCGCACCTGCTGAAAGGGCTGGCGTCGACGCCGTTCGACAGCGAAGGCGTACGCACCGAAGCGCGCGAAATCGTGAAAGATGGCGTGCTGCAGAACTGGCTGCTGACCAGCTATTCGGCGCGTAAGCTCGGCCTGCAAAGCACCGGCCACGCGGGCGGCATTCATAACTGGCGCATCGCCGGTCAGGGCCACAGCTTTGACGATCTGGTGAAGCAGATGGGGCGCGGTTTGATCGTTACCGAGATGATGGGTTCCAGCGTCAGCGCCATGACCGGCGACTACTCGCGCGGTGCGGCTGGCTTCTGGGTTGAAAACGGTGAAATTCAATACCCTGTGAGCGAGATCACAATTGCGGGCAACCTCAAAGATATGTGGCTCAATATGGTAACGGTCGGTAACGACATTGAAACGCGCAGCAATATACAATGCGGATCGGTGCTGCTGCCGGAGATGAAAATCGCCGGACAATAAAGACATCGCTTGATGAAAGCAGCCCACAGCGGCTGCTTTTTTTTCGCCTGATAATAATTAAAGGAAAACGTTATGCGTAAGCATGTGATTGCTATGTTGTCTTTGTCGTTGCTGTTCTCTTCAGCCAGCCTGTTCGCGGCTGACCTGGAGCAGGATATGGACACCCTGAAAGACGGGCTGAGTGTCGTTAAGAAAACCTCTGATGCCCAGGAAATGCACGCTGCACTGGGCAAGATGCGTGCCGCTGCGCAGGATGCAAAAAAATCCACGCCGGAAAAACTGGAAGGTCAGGGCGCTGACAGCGCACAGATCAAGAATTACCACGCCGGTCTGGACTCACTGATTGTCCAGATCGACGTTGTCGACCAGCTGGCGCAGGCTAACAAGCTGGACGAGGCGAAAACCGAAGCGAAGAAACTGGAAGACATCCGTAACGTCAACCATAAGAAATTCCGTTGATAAACCGGGCCAGCCTGCAGGCTGGCCTTATTCCTGCCGCGGCTTCGCGTCATTCCACCGTTTTTATCCCGCTTTTTACCTCATTTCACGCATTTCGTGAGCGATCTCGCATAGTTCGTGCATCGTGCGATCTGGCGCACAGTCGCCCGTGGGATTTCCACTTTGAGGTGGAAATGTTGCGTCTCCACACCGCCAGGCGGACAGCGTAATTTCTTCTCAACGCGAATTATCTGACATTGTCCGCTGTAAACAGGAGTAACAAGGTGAGGAGTGATGCTGTCCCGCTGAAACCGAGCACGCCGGAGGCAATCCAGGCGCTGGCGGATAAGGTGATGAATCAAATCGCGGCGCTGTATGCCGCGCACCACATTGCAGCCAATGCGGTGCAACAGCAAATGCTGGCCTCACATGTCCGCGCCATGGCGGCACGCTCTCTCACCAGAGAGGCGCTGCCGGACGTCGAAGCCGAACTGTTTGAGGACATCTCGCCTGAGACCATGGCGCTGGCGCAGCAGGTGGTGGATCTGTTTGGCAATTTGCCTGTCGAAGAAGCCTGGCTGCTGTCGGTGCATATTGAAGTGGCGAAATCGAACGAAGCATGAATTGAGAGAGGAACGGAATATGGTAACGGTAGTGATTGGCGATCGTCTGGGTAAAGGACAGAAAGTGGCAGCTGGCGTCGAAAAAGCCGGCGGCCGGGCAGTAGTGGTGCCGGGCGTGGCGGCGGATATGAAACTGGGCGATGTGATGAAGGCGGAAAACGCTGATTTCGGCATCTCCTTCTGCGGCAGCGGCGGCGCCGGTGCCATCACCGCGCAGAACAAGTACGGCTACAAAGCCAAACACGGCATGCGTTCGGTGGACGAAGGGGTAACCGCCATCAACGAAGGCGCCACCGTGCTCGGTTTTGGCTTCATGGATAAAGAAGAGCTGGGTGAGCGTCTGGTTCAGGCCTGGAATAAAAAACACGGCAGCTAAGCATGAAACAACAGTATGAGACGCAGGTCACGGTGCAGGGCAAAGGCGACAGCAAAGCAAAAGCCTTCGCCGATGCGCTCAGCAAGGTGCAGCAGCAGGTGCTGCGCACCAGCCAGAAAATTCTGTTGCGCATTGAACCGCTCGATGTGCGGGTGCTGCGCGCGCAGGAGAGCGTGCGGAAGGAGAAATTTCTGTTCTTCTTCCTCGCGCGTGAACGGCGGAATTACAGCGTGGAGCTGGAAATTACCGTCAGCGTCACTGTGATCGACACCGAGAGCGTGACCTTCACAGCAACGTAAGAATAACGACAACAAGGGTAACAATATGTTTTTAATCATTTTGTTTAAGTCGTTGATCATAGGTGGATTAGTCGGCGTGGGCGTTGGAGCGGGCGCGGCGCGCATGTTCCACGCGCCCGTCACGCAGGGGATGGGTGCCTTCCGTACGCTGGGCGAGCTCAACTCCTGCGAGGGCGATCCGGCTTCGCACTTCTCCTTTGGTCTCGGCTTCTTCTTTAACGCCTGGGCATCCTCCGTTGCCGCGGGCTCCTTCACGCAGGATGTGGATCACCGCATTCTGCCGAACTGGGGCGCGGCCGCACTGATGGTAAAGAACCGCAACGTCGCGGAAACGCTGCATAACCCGAAACGCATGGCGATTGCCTGCGGCATCATCGGCATGATCGTGGTGGCCTTCCTGAACAGTACTGCTTCCGCCGTACCGGCTGCGCTGCAGGTGACCGCGGTAAAAGTGCTGGTGCCGGCGGCGAATCTGCTGGTGAACACGGTGATGCCGGTGATCTTCTGGCTGGCGGCGATAGATGCCGGTAAGAAATCGGGCTTCTGGGCAACCATTTTTGGTGGTCTGGCGCAGTTGATCATGGGTAACGCCGTGCCGGGTCTGGTGCTGGGCATTCTGATCGGTAAAGGCGTGGAAGAGAGCGGCTGGAACAAAGTCACCAAAGTGATGATGGCTGCGATTGTCCTGCTGTTTGTGCTGAGCGGCTTCTTCCGTGGCTTCGATGTGAAACTGCTGCAATCCTTCCAGCTCGGCATCCCTGGCTGGCTCGACATGATCCACAACAGCCTGAGCGGCAAATAAGGAGCCTTCAGCATGAACGAGAATGAAAACAAAGGGTTCTGGTACGCCGACTGGTCTTTCCCGCTGTTTGTCGGCCTGCTCTCCTCCGGCGTATTCGCCGGGACGCACATGTACTACCTGTACGGCATCGGTGCTTTTAACGAAGTGGCATTCGTTTCGATGCTGCGCTCCGGCATGGAAACCGGCGTGTACGGCGCGGTGGCGGCGTTTGGTGCCAGCTTCCTGTTTGCGCGCATTATTGAAGGCTCGCTGGTAGGGATTCTGGATATCGGCGGCGCGATTCAGACCGGCGTCGGCCTCGGTGTGCCAGCGCTGCTGCTGGGAGCCGGTATCGTGTTTCCGGTGGCGAACTTTGCCGCCTCGCTGGCAACCGGGCTGGTGATTGGCGTGGCGATTGGCTACGTGATTATCCTCGCGCGCAAATTCACCATCAACCAGAGCGATTCCACCTACGGCGCGGACGTAATGATGGGCGCCGGGAATGCCTCCGGTCGCTTCCTTGGTCCACTGATTATTCTGTCTGCCATGGCGGCATCAATTCCGATCGGCCTCGGTTCGCTGGTCGGTGCGCTGCTGTTTTACCTGTGGAACAAGCCGATTACCGGCGGCGCGATTCTAGGTGCCATGGTGCTCGGCGCTATCTTCCCGGTTTCGCTGTAAGCGCGAAATGGCTGCACAATCCCGTAGCGGCGCGATTTATCGCGCAATAAATTGCGCCGCTACGGCATGTGCGCTCTGTAAATGGGGGTTTTATGTTTGATCTGATTCTGCGCCGCGCGCGTCTGTGTGATGAACAGCTGGTGGATATCGCGATTCGCGCCGGCAAAATCGCGGCGGTCGGTAAGGTGGACGGCGCAGCGCAACAGGAGCGCGATCTCGGCGGCCGCTACTACGTCAGCGCGGGCTGGATTGACAGCCACGTACACTGCTATCCCAAATCACCGATTTACCACGACGAAGCCGACGCGATTGGCGTGGCGCAGGGCGTCACCACCGTGGTGGATGCGGGCAGCACCGGTGCCGATCACATCGACGACTTTTATCAGCTGACGCACAGCGCGAAGACCGAAGTGCGCGCGCTGATCAACATCTCGCGCACCGGCATCGTCACGCAGAACGAACTGGCCGATATGGCGCAGATCGACGGCGAAGCGGTGGTGCAGGCGGTACAGCGTCGCCCGGACTTTATTGTCGGCCTGAAGGCACGCATGAGCAGCAGCGTGGTCGGCGACAACGGCATTCAGCCGCTGGTGCGCGCCAAAGCCATTCAGCAGGCGGCGGGCAATCTGCCGCTGATGGTGCACATCGGTAACAACCCGCCGGTGCTGGAAGAGATCGCCGCGCTGCTCACTTCCGGCGACATCATCACCCACTGCTTCAACGGCAAGCCGAACCGCATTCTGTCACCGCAGGGCGAGCTGAAAGCGGCGGTTAAGCAGGCGATCGCGCGCGGCGTGAAGCTGGATATCGGCCACGGCAGCGCCAGCTTCAGTTTTGCAGTGGCGCGCGAGGCGATTGCCCAGGGCATTCTGCCGGACACCATCAGCTCCGATATCTATTGTCGCAACCGCATCAACGGCCCGGTGCACAGCCTGGCGCACGTGATGTCGAAATTTTTCTCCATCGGCATGACGCTGCCGCAGGTGATCGCCTGCGTCACCGTTAATGCCGCGGCGGGTCTGCGTCTGGCCGGTAAAGGGCATCTGACCGCCGGTTATGACGCCGATCTGACAATTTTTACCGTCAAAGAGGAAGCCCGCCCGTTCGTCGATGCTGAAGGCGAACGGGTCACGGGTGAGCAACATTTACTGCCGCTGGCCGTGGTGATCGCGGGCCAGTGGCATCTGACTGAGGAAGGGAAAGCGCATCATGTCTTCGATTTATGAGAAATATGACCTGAAACAGGTGATCAATGCCTCCGGCCGTATGACCATTCTCGGCGTGTCGACGCCGTCCGCCGACGTGGTGGATACCGTCAGCTACGGCCTCAATCACTACTTTGAGATCAAAGATCTGGTTAACAAAACCGGTGCCTACATCGCGCGCCTGCTGGAAGTCGAAAACGCGGTGGTGGTGTCCTGCGCCTCGGCCGGTATTGCCCAGTGCGTAGCGGCGGTGATCGTCAAAGATAACGACTGGCTGCTGGATAACCTGCACGCCGCGCCGCTCAGCGTGCCGCACGACATTGTGGTGCCGAAAGGCCATAACGTGAACTACGGCGCGCCGGTGGGCAGCATGGTGGCGCTGGGCGGCGGACGCCTGATTGAGGCTGGTTACAGCAATGAGTGCTCGCCAGAACAGCTGGCGGCGGCCATCACGCCGACCACCGCGGCGCTGCTGTACGTCAAGTCGCATCACTGTGTGCAGAAAAGCCATCTCAGCGTCGAACAGGCGGCAGTAGTCGCGCGCAAACACGATATTCCGCTGATTGTCGATGCGGCGGCCGAAGAGGATTTGCAGTGCTATTACCAGATGGGGGCCGACCTGGTGATCTACAGCGGTGCCAAAGCCATCGAAGGGCCAACCAGCGGCCTGGTGATCGGCCGCAGCCAGTACGTCGAGTGGGTAAAACGCCAGAGTAACGGCATTGGCCGCGCGATGAAAGTCGGCAAAGAGGGCATTCTCGGTCTGACTCAGGCGATTGAAAACTACCTGCTGCAGAGCAAAACCAGCGGCGCCGACATGGTGGCGAAGATGACGCCCTTTATCGATAACCTCAACACGCTGAACGGCGTCAGCGCGCGCGTGGTGTGGGATGCGGCCGGTCGTGACATCGCCCGCGCTGAGATCAAATTTGATGAAGCGGTAACGGGCTGGCCGACCGGCGAGCTGGTGCAGGCGCTGAAAAACGGCGACATCGCCATCTATTTCCGCGGCTATAAAGCCAACGAAGGCATTATCGAAGCGGATGTGCGCAGCGTCAGCGCGGAACAGCTGCACATCATCTTTAGCCGCATCCAGGCGCTGCTCAGCGGAGGAAAACGCGCATGAATCTTAACGCCAATTTCTATCAGGGCCGTCTGTGCCTCAACGTGCTGGCCGGTTCAAAGCAGAATGCGCAGGCGATCTGGCAGGCGGCAGAAGGGCATGTGCTGGTCGGCGTTTTGTCGAAAAACTACGCCTCGAATGAGGCCGCGATTGCCGATATGCGCGAGTACGCGGCGCTGATTGATAATGCGCTGTCGGTCGGGCTGGGCGCGGGCGACCCGAATCAGTCGGCGATGGTCAGTGAAATCTCGGCGGAACTGCAGCCGCAGCACGTTAATCAGGTCTTTACCGGCGTGGCCACCAGCCGCGCGCTGCTCGGACAGCCACACACCATCGTGAACGGTCTGGTTTCACCAACCGGCACGCCGGGCAAGGTGAAAATCTCCACCGGTCCGCGCAGTTCGCAGGCGGCGGACGGCATTGTGCCGATCGCCACGGCGATCGCCATGCTGCAGGATATGGGCGGCAGTTCGGTGAAGTATTTCCCGATGGGCGGCCTGAAAGCGGTGGAGGAGTATCGCGCGGTGGCGGACGCCTGTGCGCACCATGATTTCTGGCTGGAGCCGACCGGCGGTATCGATCTCAGTAATTTCGAAGAGATTGTGCGGATTGCTCTGGAGGCCGGGGTCAGTAAAGTCATCCCGCACGTTTACAGCTCAATTATTGATAGCGCCAGCGGCGACACGCGCATTGACGATGTGCGTCAGCTTCTGGCAACGTGCAAGAAACTGCTGTAACAAATGAGTAACAGGTGAGGCTCCGTGAGATTTCCCAATCAGCGTTTAGCTCAACTCTTCGCGGCGCTGCAAAGCGAAACGCTGCCACAGGATGAGCTGGCGCGGCGTTTTTCCGTTTCAACGCGCACGGTGCGCACCGACATCACCGCGCTCAATGCGCTGCTGGAACAGCACGGCGCTCAGTTCGTGCTGGCGCGCGGCGCGGGCTATCAGCTAAAAATCGACGACGCGGTGCGCTTCGGCCGCCTGCAGCAGGAGAGTGCGGCACCGCTGCGGGTGCCGCGCACCTCGCAGGATCGGGTGCGCTATTTGCTGAGCCGCTTTCTCACCGCCGCGTATTCGCTCAAGCTGGAAGATCTGTCGGAAGAGTGGTTCGTCAGCCGCGCCACGCTGCAGAGCGATATGGCGGAAGTGCGCGAGTGGCTGGGCCGCTATCATCTCAACATCGAAACCAAGCCGCGCTACGGTATGAAACTGTTTGGTAGCGAGGCGGCGATTCGCACCTGCCTGACCGATCTGCTGTGGCAAATCGACCAGCAGACACCCGACAGCCCGCTGCTGACGGTCGAGGCGCTGCACAGCGGCATGCTGGCGCAGCTGCAGCCGCTGCTGGCGCAGTGCTTCACGCAGCACGCCATCCGGCTGAGCGATGAAGGCGAGCGCTATCTGCTGATTTACTGCGCGGTGGCGGTGCGCCGCATCAGCGAAGGCTTCCCGCTCAGCGATCCCGGCGCGGAGGATGTCGGCGAGGAGATACGCGAGGCGGCGCACGATCTGGTTAATCTGATGCGCCCGCTGGTGGGTAAAGGTATTTCGCAGGCCGAAGAGAACTGGCTGCGCGTTAATATTGCGGCGCGGCAGATTCAGGCGCTGGCCCCCAGCACCATCAACGCCGATGACGCGGATGCGCTGGTGGATTACCTGCTTAATTACATCAACACCCATTACAACTACCGGCTGCAGCAGGATGAGCAGCTGCGCGCCGATCTGCTCACGCACATCAAAACCATGATCACCCGCGTGCGCTATCAGATCCACATTCCCAATCCGCTGCTGAGTAACATCAAGCAGCACTATCCGATGGCCTACGATGTGACGCTGGCGGCCGTCACCAGCTGGGGCAAATACACGCCGTATACCATCAGCGAAAACGAAATTGGCTTTCTGGTGCTGCACATCGGCGTCGGGCTGGAGCGACATTACGATGTCGGCTACCAGCGACATCCGCAGGTGTTGCTGGTTTGCGACAGCGGCAACTCCACGCTGCGCATGATCGAGGCGCTGCTGCTGCGCAAATACCCGCAGCTGGTGGTGACGGCGCGGCTGTCGCAGCGTGACTACGAAGTGCGTGCGCACATTGATGAAGATTTTGTTATTTCAACCGCGCGGCTCAGCGAGAAGAACAAGCCGGTAGTGATGATGTCGCCGTTCCCTACGGAGTTTCAGCTGGAACAGCTCGGCAAGCTGGTGCTGGTGGACCGCACCCGGCCTTACATGCTGGAGAAGTACTTCGACGCGCAGCATTTCATGGTGCTCGACCGGCCAATGAGCCAGTCGGCGCTGTTCCGCCTGCTGTGCGATCGGCTCGAGGCGGAGGGCTATGTCGATGCTGATTTTTATCCTTCAGTCGAAGAGCGTGAAGCGATTGTCAGTACCATGCTGGGCGAAGGGATTGCGCTGCCACACTCGCTGGGATTACTGGCTAAAAAAACCGTGGTTTATACCGTGCTGGCACCGCACGGCGTGAGCTGGGGCGATGAGACGGCCTCAGTGATTTTCCTGCTGGCGATCAGTAAGAGTGAATATGAGGAGGCGATGGCGATTTACGATCTGTTTGTCACCTTCCTGCGCGAAAGGGCGGTGACAAGATTGCGCGACTGCGCTGATTTCGTCAGCTTTAAAGCGGTGGCAATGGATTGTCTGAGCCGGTTGTGATGGGGGATGGGTGCGGTTTGTCCCTCACGCTAACCCTCTCCCGCAAGCGGGCGAGGGGACCGATCCAGCGGCGTGTGAGTTCAGTTGCTGATCCTTAGCGCCCGGTGGATTGACTGAATTCTGGCCCTCAAACCACGTTCGGACGGCTCCCTCTCCCGCGTGCGGGTGTACAGTCCGG
>NZ_SDFT01000064.1:0-1101 GCF_004916815.1 Pantoea sp. R102 | reverse complement strand
CCCGCCTTCAGGCTGAGTCCTTTTACGCTCAGCTTCCCGCTGATATCCACCTTCCTGACCATCACGCCCTCGTCGTATTCCGGTGGCGCTACGCGCCCGCTGTACTGCCGCGATGAGGGCTGATAGCGCGACGCCGGCACCGCCATCTCCAGCGCCTCATGCGGGCGCTCGAGATTGTAGACCGTCCGCCAGTGGTCGAAGGCGCGCTGCAGCTCACCGCTGTCTGCGAACCACTTCCCCTGCAGCACTTCCGCCTTCAGGCTGCGGTGAAAGCGCTCCAGCTTGCCCTGCGTCTGCGGATGATACGGCCGCGAGTGTCCCACCCGGATGCCGTGGCGCATCAGCCACAGCTCCACTGCCGTCCAGGTGCCGGTGGTGTCGCCCCACGGCGAGCCGTTATCCATCGTCATCCGGTCCGGCAGGCCGTAGCGCTCAAAGACGCTGACCAGCTGCTCCTGTACCGTCTCACGCCGTTCGTCAGCGCAGTGCACCAGGCACAGCGAGAACCGGGAGTGGTCGTCCAGCAGGGTAAGCGGGTGGCAGCGGCCACCGCCAAAGGGAAAGTGGCCCTTAAAATCCATCTGCCAGAGCCGGTTCGGGGCCGCATGCTCAAACCGGCCGGTGGCCGGGACGCCCGGCGCTGCGCCCGGCAGCAGGCCGTGGCGGGCCATCAGGTTGTGGACGGTGCTGAAGGCCGGCATGCCGTGCCCGCGGTCTTCGAGCCAGCGCTTAATCTTGCGGGCCCCCCAGTGCTGATGAAGCTCATGCGCCATACGCAGCAGCTCGGTGATGTCGTCAGATGAGCGGTTGGGTGAGTGACGGGGCGCGCGGGAGCGGTCCTGAAGGCCGGACGGTCCTTCCTCATCCCAGCGGCGAAGCCACTTGTAGCCGGTGGCGGGAGATATGCCGTAGCGGCGGCACAGCTCGCGGATGTTCGCCCCGTCTTGCGAGGCGAACAGAACAAACTCAGTACGTAATGACATGGTATCTCTCGCATCCCAGGGCATAAGCGACTCCATAAACGGGTTCTTATGCCTTAGTTGTAAGTGTCTACCATGTCCCCGAACAAGTGTTCACGATGTCCCCGGACTGTACACCCGC
>NZ_SDFT01000063.1:0-6815 GCF_004916815.1 Pantoea sp. R102 | reverse complement strand
GGCCAAATTTGTCCAGGATCGATCCGGCAGTCACGGCATGACCATGAACTCGCTGGTCTCCGGCGGCTGCATTATCTCCGGCTCGGTGGTGGTGAATTCGGTGCTGTTCCCGCGCGTGCGCGTTAACTCGTTTTGCAATATTGATTCGGCGGTGCTGCTGCCCGATGTGGTTATCGGGCGATCGTGCCGTTTGCGTCGCTGCGTCATAGACCGTGCCTGCGTCATTCCGGAAGGCATGGTGATTGGCGAAAATCCGGATGAGGATAGTCGCCGTTTTTACCGTTCAGAAGAGGGCATCGTACTGGTGACGCGCGCCATGCTGGCCAAATTGGCCGCTGCGGGTCAGTAAGTGACGAAAGGCAAAGAACATTGCCGCGTGGAACGCGGGCGATAACACAATAGGGGTTCAGGATGCAGGTTTTACATGTCTGTTCAGAGCTTTTCCCGCTGCTAAAAACCGGCGGACTGGCTGATGTCGTCGGCGCATTGCCTCAGGCACAAATTGCCGAAGGTATGGACACGCGGGTGCTGATTCCGGCGTTTCCGGATCTGCGTAAAGGGATTCCTGATACCGAAGTGGTGGCGGAGCTGCAAACCTTTGCCGGGCCGGTCCGCTTGCTGTTTGGGCCCTTCAACGGCGTGGGAATATATTTGATTGATGCGCCGGGACTGTACGATCGTCCCGGCAGCCCGTACCACGATACGTCGCAGTTTGCCTATGTCGATAACTACCTGCGCTTTGCGCTGCTCGGCTGGATGGCGGCCGAGCTGGCCAGCGGGCTGGACACTTACTGGCAGCCGGACATCGTGCACGCGCACGACTGGCACGCCGGTCTGGCTCCGGCCTATATCGCCGCACGCGGACGTCCGGCGAAAACGGTGTTTACCGTGCATAACCTGGCGTATCAGGGGCTGTTTTCCGCGCGGCATCTGGACGAAATCCAGATCCCGCGCGCCTATTTTGAAATGCACGGGCTGGAATTCTACGGCCAGATTTCTTACCTAAAGGCCGGCCTGTTTTATGCCGATCATATAACTGCGGTCAGCCCGACCTATGCGCTGGAGATCACCCGGCCGGAGTTCGGCTACGGCATGGAAGCGCTGCTGGAGCAGCGGCTGCGCGAAGGACGGCTGAGCGGGATTCTCAACGGGGTCGATCCCGGCATCTGGGATCCGGCACACGACCTGTTGCTGACCGCCCGCTACGACCGCGACACGCTGGAGAGCAAAGCGGAGAATAAACGTCAGCTGCAGATTGCCATGGGGCTGAAGGTTGATGAAAAAGTGCCGGTGTTCTGCGTTATCAGCCGTTTAACCAAACAGAAAGGGCTGGATCTGGTGCTGGAAGCGCTGCCGGGACTGCTGGCGCAGGGCGGGCAACTGGTGCTGCTGGGCCAGGGCGATGCGGAACTGCAGCAGGGCTTCCTCGCCGCAGCCGCTGAGCATCCGGGCAGCGTCGGCGTGCAAATTGGTTATCACGAAGCCTTCTCGCACCGCATTGTCGGTGGCGCGGACGTCATTATGGTGCCCAGCCGTTTCGAACCGTGCGGTCTGACGCAGTTGTACGGCCTGAAATATGGCACGCTGCCGCTGGTCAGGCGCACCGGTGGACTGGCGGATACCGTACAGGACAGCTCGCTGGAAAACCTCGCCGACGGCGTAGCCAGCGGCTTCAGCTTCGAAGACAGCAATGCCTGGTCACTGCTGCGCGCGATTCGTCGTGCTTTTGTTTTATGGTCCCGTCCTTCACTCTGGCGTTATGTTCAGCGCCAGGCGATGGGGATGGATTTTAGTTGGCAGGTGGCAGCACAAGCCTACCGCGATCTTTATCAACGCTTGCTGTAATGAGAGATTGGGATACCGCATATGAACGCACCTTTCACCTATGCCTCACCCACGCTGACGGTTGACGCCCTCAAGCACTCAATCGCCTATAAGCTGATGTTTACCATTGGTAAAGATCCGTCGATCGCCAACAAGCATGAGTGGCTGAACGCCGCGCTGCTGGCGGTACGCGATCGCATGGTGGAGCGCTGGCTGCGCTCCAGCCGTGCGCAACTGTCGCAGGATGTGCGTCAGGTTTATTACCTGTCGATGGAGTTTCTGATGGGGCGCACGCTGGGCAATGCCTTGCTGGCGATGGGTATCTATGACGACCTCAACCAGGCGCTGGATGAGATGGGACTCGACCTCAGCGAGCTGATGGAAGAAGAGAACGACCCCGGGCTCGGCAACGGCGGTCTTGGCCGGCTGGCGGCCTGCTTCCTCGACTCGCTGGCCACGCTGGGCCTGCCCGGACGCGGCTACGGTATTCGCTACGATTACGGCATGTTCAAACAGAACATTGTTGACGGCCAGCAGCGTGAATCGCCGGATTACTGGCTGGAGTACGGCAACCCGTGGGAGTTCCAGCGCTTTAACACCCGCTACAAAGTGCGTTTTGGCGGGCGGTTGCAGCATGAAGGCAGCCGGGTGCGCTGGGTTGAGACCGAAGAGATCGTGGCGATGGCCTACGATCAGATCATCCCTGGCTTCGACACCGATGCCACCAATACGCTGCGGCTGTGGGGCGCGCAGGCCAGTAACGAAATCAACCTCGGCAAGTTTAATCAGGGCGACTACTTCGCGGCGGTGGAAGATAAAAACCACTCGGAGAACGTGTCGCGCGTGCTCTATCCCGACGACTCGACCTACTCCGGGCGCGAGCTACGTCTGCGCCAGGAGTATTTTCTCGTCTCCGCCACGGTGCAGGATATCCTCAATCGCCACTGGCAGATGCATGAAACCTGGGACAACCTGGCCGACAAAATTGCCATCCACCTCAACGATACCCATCCGGTGCTGGCGATTCCTGAGCTGATGCGTCTGCTGATTGATGAGCACAAGTTTACCTGGGACGACGCCTTTGAAGTCACCTGCCAGGTGTTCTCGTACACCAACCATACGCTGATGAGCGAAGCGCTGGAGACCTGGCCGGTGGACATGATCGGCAAGATCCTGCCGCGTCACCTCAGCATCATCTTCGAAATCAATGACTACTTCCTGAAGACCATTCAGGACTACTATCCGGACGACTGGGATCTGATGGCGCGCATCTCGATCATCGACGAAAACGATGGTCGCCGCATCCGCATGGCGTGGCTGGCGGTGGTGGTTAGCCACAAAGTTAACGGCGTGTCGGAGCTGCACTCTAATCTGATGGTGCAGTCGCTGTTCGCCGATTTTGCCCGTCTGTTCCCGGGGCGCTTCTGCAATAAAACCAACGGCGTGACGCCGCGCCGCTGGCTGGCGCTGGCCAACCCGGCCTTGTCAGAAGTGCTGGATGACGCCATTGGCCGCACCTGGCGTACCGATCTGGCTCAGCTGAGCGAGCTGGTGCCGCACATTGACTATCCGGCGTTTATTGAACAGATCGCCGATGCCAAGTTCGCCAACAAGAAGCGCCTCGCGGAGTGGGTGGCGAAGAATATGGATATCGTGCTGGATCCGCAGGCGCTGTTCGACGTGCAGATCAAGCGTATTCACGAATACAAACGTCAGCTGCTGAACGTGCTGCACGTCATCACGCGTTACAACCGCATCAAAGCCGATCCGACCGCAGAGTGGGTGCCGCGCGTCAATATCTTCGCCGGGAAAGCGGCGTCGGCCTATTACGTCGCCAAGCACATCATCCACCTGATCAACGATGTCGCCAACGTGATCAACAACGATCCGCAGGTGAAGAACAAGCTGAAGGTAGTGTTTATTCCTAACTACGGCGTCAGCCTGGCGCAGATCATCATTCCGGCGGCGGATCTCTCCGAGCAGATCTCTACCGCCGGCACCGAAGCCTCCGGCACCAGTAACATGAAGTTTGCGCTAAACGGCGCGCTGACCATCGGTACGCTGGACGGGGCCAACGTGGAGATGCGCGAGCACGTCGGCGCAGAGAATATCTTTATCTTCGGCAACACCACGCCGCAGGTGGAAAAGCTGCGCACTGAGGGCTATAACCCGCGTAAATACTATGAAGAGGATGCGGAACTGCACCAGGCGCTGACGCAAATCGCCAGCGGCGTCTTCAGCCCGCAGGAGCCAGGGCGCTACCGTAACCTGTTCGACGCGCTGGTCAACTTTGGCGATCATTATCAGCTGCTGGCGGATTACCGCAGTTACGTGGATACCCAGGATAAGGTGGATAAGCTTTATCGTCAGCCGGAAGAGTGGCAGCGGCGTGCGGCGCTGAACATCGCCAATATGGGCTATTTCTCCGCCGACCGTACCATTCAGGAGTACGCGGATGAGATCTGGCATATTTCGCCGGTGAGGTTATAAACGAGGCACATTCTGTAGCGGCGCAATTCATTGCGCGGTTTTTAACAACGCGCGATAAATCGCGCCGCTACCGTTGGTGCAAACTTACTTCAGGGTAATGCTCTTCACAATCGCATCGGCATCGCTCTGCGCCTGCTGCTGATTGTCGGCGGGCAGGGTGATCTGCAGTGTCAGCAGTTTACCGTCCACCTTCGCCAGAATAACCGAGGACCAGGAGGTCTGGTTATTGGCGGAAATCACCGTATCCAGCTGCTGTGCCGGCTGGTCTTTCAGCGTCACCGCTTTATTCGACACCACCTGCAGCTGCGGATCGCGGTTGCGCTGCTGCTGCTCCAGACGCTGAGCCAGCGCATCCAGTCCTTCACTGGTCGGATCGCCCGCAATCACGATAATTGCGCGCTGGCCGGTTTCATCGGCATACACGTGCATATTGGTGGATTCCGAACCCAGCTTGCCGCTCTTATCTGACATGCCTGCTGGCAGGCTGAAACTCAGCTTACCGTCCATCAGGTTTACTGTCTGTGCTGACTGACTGGCGCTGGCGCCGTTGCTGTTTGCCGCCGTGTCGTCTTTCTTCTGATCACACGCCGCCAGGCCTAACACCAGCAGGCCGATGCCCGCATATTTCACTAAGTTACGCATTCTTATCCCTTCGTAAGGTTTCCATCAGCCGTTATCAAAACGGAATCGGTGCTTAAAAGCAATCAGCGCTTTGTCAGGAAATCTTAGCGTGCCGTGGCGTTTCGTCTACGTTCAATTAGCCGAAATTCATCTGGCGCTGAGCCGAACGTTCCGCCAGGCGCTTAAGTGCCGCATTGAGCAGAACACCGTAAGCAGGCAGGAAGAAAACCATGCAGATCAGCACTTTGAAGCTGTAATCCACCAGCGCGATCTCCACCCAGTGGCTGGCCATGAACGGGTCCGGACTCTTATAAAAGGCGATAAAGAAGAAGGCCAGCGTATCGCTGATATTGCCGAGGAACATGGCACAGGCAGGCGCAATCCACCACTGCGGCAGTTTACGCAGGCGGTTGAACACGTGCACATCAAGAATCTGCCCCAGCGCATAGGCCATAAAGCTGGCGCAGGCGATACGCGCCACGAACAGATTGACCTCCTGCAGCGAGGCCCAGCCCTGCCACGCGCCCTGATAAAACACACACGACACGATGTAGGAGATAAACAGCGCCGGAATCATCACCGCAAGGATAATGCGCCGTGCCAGCGGTGCGCCAAAAATACGCACGGTGAGATCGGTGGCGAGAAAAATAAACGGGAAGCTAAACGCACCCCAGGTGGTGTGGAAGCCGAAAATCGCGACCGGCAGCTGCACCAGATAGTTACTGGAGGTAATCACCAGCAGGTGAAACAGCGATAGCCAGAATAGCGCATGCATGCGCTGACGAGCAGAGAAGTTGATCATAAAGGCCTTTTTTTAAAAATGGGGTGAGGGAACCCATCCTCTTCATACTTCAGGTTTTATGTGCGTTGGCTGCGCCTGCTCACCCCAGTCACTTACTTCAGTAAGCTCCTGAGGTGAGCAGGCTTGCCGCCTTCCTAAAACCTGAATTATTTTGAGGAATTGGCAGTAACATTAAAAAATCGGACGGCATCTTAGCGTGTTGCGCAACAAATGCAATGGTTAATTTTAGCGCAATCGTTCTCGCCTTGCGCGCGCGCTGTAGCGCGTTAGAATGAGCGCCCACCCTGAATAAAGACAGAGAATCATGAGCGATCCTTTTTCCGCTGCGGACCATACGCTTGATGCGCTTGGGCTGCGCTGCCCGGAGCCGGTGATGATGGTGCGCAAAACCGTGCGTACCATGCAGGCGGGCGAAACGTTGCTGATCATCGCCGACGATCCGGCGACCACGCGTGATATTCCCGGCTTCTGCCGCTTTATGGAGCATCAGCTGCTGGCACAGCAGACCGAGAGCCTGCCGTACCAGTATCTGATCCAGAAAGGCGCGGATGCCTGACCGCGGCATCCGCCCGCCTCAGCGCTGACGCAGCAGGCGCAGTGCGTTGGCGGTGACCAGCGCGGTGGCACCGGAATCGGCCAGCACTGCCAGCCACAGGCCGGTAAAGCCGAGCAGCGTGGTGACGAGGAAAATCGCCTTCAGCCCCAGCGCCAGCGCAATATTCTGACGGATGATGGCGCGCGTGCGGCGTGCCAGCTGCACGGTGCGCGGCAGAATCGCCAGGTTATTCTGCGTCAGAGCCGCATCGGCCGCTTCCAGCGCCACATCGGTGCCGCTGCCCATGGCAATCCCCAGCGTTGCGGCCTTCATGGCTGGCGCATCGTTGATGCCATCGCCGACCATCGCCAGCGGCTGTTGCTCGCCCAGTTCACGCACGGCGGCTACCTTATCCGCAGGCAACAGACCGGCGCGATAGCTGATGCCGAGTTCGGCGGCAATCGCGGCGGCGGCGCGCGGGTTATCGCCGGTCAGCATCACGCTGCGAATTCCCAGCGCCTGCAGCGCCGCCAGCGCACTGCG
>NZ_SDFT01000062.1:0-4751 GCF_004916815.1 Pantoea sp. R102 | reverse complement strand
ACCTATGTCAGTAGAAAAAATCAATACCGTGATCGTCGGAGCGGGCCAGGCGGGTATCGCCATGAGCGAACATCTGGCGCAGATGCAGATCCCGCATGTGGTGCTGGAGCGCAGCCGCATTGCCGAGCGCTGGCGTTCCGAACGCTGGGATTCGCTGGTGGCCAACGGTCCGGCGTGGCACGACCGCTTTCCTTCGCTGAAGTTTGATAACATTTCACCGGAGGCGTTTCCGCCGAAAGAGCGCATGGCGCAGTATTTCGAGGATTACGCAAAGATGCTCAACGCGCCGGTGCGCACCGGGGTTGAAGTACAGCAGGTAACGCGGCTGCCCGGACGCAGCGGCTTCCGGGTGGTGACGTCGGTGGGAGAATTCGACGCGGACAACGTGGTGGCTGCCACCGGGCCGTTTCAGAAGCCCGCGTTCCCGGCCATCGTGCCTGAAGGCGCGGTGCCGCAGCAGATCCACTCATCTGCTTACAAGAATCCACAGCAGCTGGCGCCCGGTGCGGTGCTGGTGGTGGGTGCGGGTGCGTCCGGCACCCAGATTGCCGAGGAGCTGCGTCAGGCCGGCCGCGAGGTGTTTCTGTCGGTCGGTGAGCACTACCGCCCGCCACGCGCCTATCGCGACCGTGATTACTGCTGGTGGCTTGGCGCGCTGGGACTGTGGGACGAAGTGAAAATCAAGCCGAAGAAACAGCACGTGGCCTTTGCCGTCAGCGGCTATGAAGGCGGTAAAACCGTGGATTTCCGCCGGCTGGCCCATATGGGCATTACGCTGGTCGGCATCACCGAGCGCTGGGATAACGGCGTGCTGCGCTTTGCGCCGGGGCTGGCAGAGAATATCGCCGAAGGTGACAGAGCCTATTTCGAGGTGCTGCGCGATGCGGATGCGTACATTGAGCGCAACGGGCTGGATTTACCGGCCGAGCCGCAGGCGTGGGAGCTGTTGCCGGATCCGGACTGCCTGTTAAATCCGCTGATGCAGTTGGACGTGCAGGCGGCGGGCATCAGCACCATTATCTGGGCTACCGGGTTTAAATTTGATTTCAGCTGGCTGCAGGTGGATGCGTTTGATGAACAGGGCCTGCCATTCCACAAGCGCGGTATTTCTGCCGAGCGCGGTATTTATTTCCTTGGCCTGCCCAATCTGGTCAACCGGGCGTCGTCGTTTATTTACGGCGTGTGGCACGATGCGAAATATATTGCCGACCACATCGCGCTGCAAAATGCCTATTCGGATTACGTAAAGTCGTAATTATTTTCCAGGTGCGCATGAATGCGCACCCTACGAAGAAAGTTCACCCTTAAATTGTATCATGTAGGGTCGCTATTAATAGCGACCCGCTATAGTGACTGAATCGTATTTATTCTGACTCTGCAGGTGGATGAGGCAATCGGGAAGATGACGTATAGCTGTGATAGAGCGCTTTGATATCGGGATCGTCAACCGCACCGTAGTAAATGTCTTCTTTATCTAAACCGTCCAACCCTTTTATGCCACTAATCATTGCCGGCCATTCGCTTCGACTGGCAATATCAACAACGCAGGGGAGTAAATAGTTATCCAGATGGCCTTTAGCGGGTTCACGAATCTCAGCGCTGAGTGCGCTAAGATACGCATCTTTTTTGGTTCTAGCCCATTCAATGGCAAAGCCAGCACGGTAGGTCATTTCCATAAATAGCAACAGCAACGTTCGACCATTACCATCCAGAAAAGGATGAGCAAAAGCCAGTTGTCCCATAACCTCACCCGGTTTTTTTCTGAACCGCGATGAGTCGCTGGCAAGGCGCAGAGCATAATCAACGGCGAGCTGAATCGAGTGGGGCTGCTCAAACATGGTAAAATGAGCATCTTCTGGCATGCCTTTAAACACAGCAAGATGAGGAACTAACTCGTTGCGATCTTTACCCGCCCAGGGATAAAAGTCAGAAAACAGAATTTTATGAACTGACAAAAAAGTGCTGTAAGTGATTGCAGGTTGAAGTGCCAGGAAATGAAGCGCATCTTCGGCGCTCGATTCAAAGGCCAGATGCTCAGCTTTTTTTACCTCATCCGCATCTTTAAGCCCCAACGCGTTTCTCAGGTAGCCAGAAGTAGAAAAATCGCTGAAAGGATCAAACGTCATGCGCTGAAGTTCTGCTTGTGCTCACGTTTTTCCTGCAGATAAGAACCCTGAAGCTTCAGCGTTTCTGCTTTAGTCAGCACACCTTTTCTTTTGAGATTAACCAGCAATTGTTCAACGTAATCCAGTTCTACTCTGTCGCCTGCCAGATGAGTAATCGCAGCAGCCATCAGGCTGACACCGTCACGCTCTGCGGTGATATGGTTAGCCTTCGCTAAATTCTGGATCTGGCTGGCAATACTCAGAGATGCATTTCTGCTCATAATTAATCTCCCGTCAGAAGTTCAATTTTAGCACGCTGCATCGTCAAAGTCAGTGGGAAGAGTCGCTGAACCACAGGGCATCTCTCAGCGGTAACACTGGTGAAGTCTGACATAGCAATCATCAGATTCCAGATAAAAAAATGCCGGTGGGCGATTGCTCGCGCACCGGCATCGGTTCGATTGACTCAGCGATGGCGTATTACAGCGCCATATCCTGCTTCGCGGACTCTTCGCGCGGTTTGGCCTGCGCAGGTGCCGACTGCTGATCGTCCATGTTAATCACTGGCGGTTTGGTCAGTTGCAGCACGGATGCGGTATTATCCCATACCTGCTGGGTCAGCGCGGTGTTGCCGTTCAGCTTCTGGCCGAAGCTTGGCACGATAGCGCGGATCTTCTGCTGCCACTCCGGTGACGCGAACTGCTGTGGGAACAGCTTCTGCATCACGTTCAGGGTGATCGGTGCCGCGGTAGATGCACCCGGTGAAGCACCCAGCAGGGCCGCCACGGTTTTCTGCTGATCGGTCACGATTTCGGTACCCAGCTTCAGCACGCCGCCTTTCTCAGCATCTTTCTTGATGATCTGCACACGCTGGCCGGCCTGAATCAGTTTCCAGTCCTCTTTACGCGCGTTCGGGTAGTACTCTTTCAGCGCGGCAAAACGGTCGTCATCGTTCAGCATCACCTGACCAATCAGGTATTTCACCAGGTCAAAGTTATCGATGCCCACGTGCGTCATCGGCATGAAGTTGCTGGTGGTGGTGGCGCTCAGCAGATCGAACAGCGAACCGTTCTTCAGGTATTTGGTCGAGAACGTGGCGAACGGTCCAAACAGTACCACTTTTTTACCGTCGAGGTTACGGGCATCGATGTGCGGTACCGACATTGGCGGTGCGCCTACGGAAGCCTGACCATACACTTTCTGCAGGTGACGGCTGGTGATTTCCGGGTTTTCGGTCATCAGGAACGAACCGCCCACCGGGAAACCGCCGTAGTTATCGGCTTCAGGAATACCGGTTTTCTGCAGCAGCTTGATCGCCGCACCGCCCGCGCCGATGAATACGTATTTCGCATCCACTTCACGGTTTGCGCCGCTCTTCACGTCTTTGATGGTGACGTGCCAGGAGTTGTCGCTGTTGCGTTTGAAATCAGTGACTTCAGAGGAGGTTTCCAGCTTGAAGTTCTGATCTTTCTGCAGGCTGCCGATCAGCTGACGGGTGATTTCACCGTAGTTGACGTCGGCACCCACTGGCGTCCAGGTGGCGGCCACTTTCTGATTCGGATCGCGACCTTCCATCACCAGCGGTGCCCACTGCTCGATCTGCTTGTGATCGGTAGAGAACTTCATGCCCTGGAACAGGGTCGTTTTCTGCAGCGCCGCGTAACGTTTGGTCAGGTATTCGACATTTTTGTCGCCCCAGACAAAGCTCATGTGCGGGGTGGAGTTGATAAACGAACGCGGATCGTGCAGCACGCCGCGCTGTACCTGGCTGGTCAGGAACTGGCGGGTAATCATGAACGATTCATTGATTTCCAGCGCTTTGCTCACATCGATGGAACCGTCTGCACGCTCTGGCGTGTAGTTCAGCTCCATGTTGGCAGAGTGGCCAGTACCGGCGTTATTCCAGCCGTTAGAGGATTCCAGCGCGACGCCGTCGAGACGCTCAACCATCAGTTGTTTCCAGCCCGGTTGCAGCTCCTGCAGCCAGGTACCGAGCGAGGCGCTCATGATACCGCCGCCAATCAGCAGCACGTCGGTTTTTTCTGGTGCGTTCTCAGCGTGAACCGCTGAAGAGACAAGCAGTGCCGTCAGCGAAAGCGCGGACACAAGTTTTTTGGTCTGAGTCATGCCAGTCCTGTTTATTCTTTGCAGATGAACGTTAAAAATTCGGTTGGCAAATTAAAAGATTGTTACGAAAAGATTAACTTGTTTTTAGTTAATTAACTATTGATGGCAATTAATTAACTTTCATAAAAGCGGGATGGCGAAATAAACGGCAGGAATACAGCAGAAATGCGGGAAAAAGCAACAATATATCCGCTAACGGAGCGCGGTTATTATTTATAACGACGGGCACGACTTAGGTCAAATTAAATCCGCTGCAGCGATGACAATTCATGCACTATCACTGCACGGAGCGTGTTGATGATCTGACGCCGAATGGGTTTACCCTAAGGTCTCTGATGACTTGTTTAACTTTCGCGTGGACATGAGCATGGCGGGCAAAACCCTGTATGAAAAGCTGATCGAACAGCATGTGGTACGTCACCTGGACGATGAGGGGCACGTGCTGCTCTATATCGACCGGTCAATCCTCAATGAATACACCAGCCCGCAGGCGTTTAGCGGTCTGCGCGACCGGTCGCG
>NZ_SDFT01000061.1:0-14819 GCF_004916815.1 Pantoea sp. R102 | reverse complement strand
GTTTTTTTTCGTCTGTAGGAAATAGAGGATGAGAACCTCCGAAGGAGGTTTGAGCCGAGCGAAGCGAGACAACGTTGCGTCAGCAACGGCCCGCAGGGCGCTTCTCGCAGAGAAGCGTAATCCTCTCTCGCCGACCATCATTCATGAAACCTGCTTTGAAAAAAGCAGGTTTTTTTCGTCTGTAGCAAAAGAGGATGAGAACCTCCGAAGGAGGTTTGAGCCGGGCGCAGCGAAGGAAGAGCAGTCGGGGAAGTTGTCGCTATTACGCGACATATAACCTGCTGATTTTTAATAGTCTTACTTTTCCTTGCACAGCCTGTCGCTCAGCGGAGACAGCTTTAAGCAGGTGTGTCGCAAATTCCCGACGTTGCTGCCGCGCTCTGTCCCTTACTGCTGGCTAAATGACTGATATAAAATAACTTCCCGTGATTCATGCCATTCTGGCACGCTTTGTGCAATAATCTCTGCGTAGATGCTCATTCCACCTCTTATGTTTGCCAAGGCAACATAAACCTGGGAATGATGCAGAGCCCCTTACGGTATCCGTTGTCCAGCTGGCAGTAACGTGTACGCGCTACTGCAGTAAGAAGGACATTACGTTGAGTCGGATACCATCAGTTGTCTTACCGACCTGATCTTACACCTGCTTCTGGCAGGTGTTTTTTTATCTGCCGTTCACGGATTGATGCCGCATTCCCTGCACGCTCTTTCAGGCAAAAAAAAAGCCGGGACTGGCCCGGCGTGCACAAAAACAACAACAGTAAAATCAGGCGCCAGGATTGTTCTTCAGCGTCAGTAACAGACCTTCGCGACGCATTTTAGCCGCGTCTTCCGGGCGATGCAGGCGATCGTAAACGTCCGCCAGCCAGGCGTAGTCAAAGCCATCCGGACGCTGTGCCAGCGCCTGCTGGAAGGCTTCTGCGGCCTGCTGCCATTCACCGTGGCGCATCAGCAGCTGGCCGAGCGTGCTGTGCAACAGCGGCGTGGCACCGTGCTGCTTAATCTGCTGACGCAGCGCTTTCTCCAGTGCCTGCGGGTCACCGCTTTTGATGCGCGGCATCAGCAGCACCAGCCGATCGTCATACTGACGCTTCAGCCCTTCCAGCACGATGCTTTGCGCGGTGTCCGGGTCGTCGCACTCGATCAAATGCTCAGCCATCGCCACCTGCAGCGCGGTCTCCTGGCGGGTTTTGCGACTCTGGTTCTGCCACCATTTTTTCAGGCCTTCGCTGCCCTGATCGGCCATGGCCTGATTCATCAGACCCAGCCACGCCTGCTGCTGCAGCGCGTTACGCTGGTTCTCATCGTTAATCTGCGCCTTCTGCATCGAGGGCAGGATATCCAGCAGTGCGCCCCAGGCGCCGGTGCGGATATAAGCCTGCTCGGCCAGACGCAGCACTTCCGGATGGCGCGGCGCCACTTCCAGCAGGCGATCGATACCGTGACGTGCGGCGTGATCTTCGTTACGCGCCAGCTGCAGGCGCACGCGGGTGATCTCAACCGGAATGGTATCGTTCTCGGAGAGCTCAGCGGCGCGCTCCAGATGCTGGTTAGCACGGATTTCATCGCCGCGCTGCTGCGCTGCTTCCGCCGCCAGCAGATAGTTCGCCACCGGCTGATCGGCGTGATCGGCATTCTTTGACAGCAGCTTTTCTACCTGACGGTAATCGCCTTCCGCCAGCTTCATCAGCGCGCTTTGCGTGTGACGCTGGGCGCTGCGACGTTTCCGCCCGGTGAACCAGCCGCGGGTGCGGGCGCCGGTGCGGAACAGGCGACGCAGAATCCATTCGACCAGCAGAATCACCAGCAGGCTGAGAATCAGGATGATGGCCAGACCGGTGACGCTGGTCTCAATGTTCCAGTTATCGGTCTGGATCAGCACGTAGCCCTGATGGCCGGCAACCATCGGTCCCAGCACAATGCCGGCAATCAGCAGCAGGAAAAGCACCAATACTTTCAGCATGGTTAGCCTCCCTGTTGATCAGCCGCAGCCGATGGCTGCGCCAGCAGATTGCGCACGCGCGTTTGCATCAGTTTTTCCAGCAGCGCCTGGCTCTCCAGCGTGTCCGGCACGTCCATCGAAATACTTTGCTGACTCAGCTCGTCGAGCTGGGCGAGAAAGGCTTTGGTCGCCGCATCGTTAGTGTCGTACCAGGCACGCACCCAGGTGGATACCGCATCGATGGACTGTTTGTAGATCTCATCCTGATGGCGCGGCACCGCCTGCGCAGCAATCAGCAGACGTGAACGGATGTTTTCGCGCAGATAAACATCCTGATTCGGTGCCAGCAGCGGCTGCGCGGTATTATCGCGGCGGCGGATGGTGATGAAATCATCCATGAAGTTGTGCCAGCTCTTCACCAGATTCTGACGCCACTCGTGCAGCGAGCTGGAGAGCTCACCGCTGTCGGCATCCATCGGCGACTCATCGCTGTCGTTATCGGCCAGACGCAGATTATCCACGCCGTTCGACAACTGGTTCAGCTTGAGGATGATGCCGTCGTAGTCTACCTGGCTGACCGCCGCCAGTGAACTGATGTCCTGGGTCAGCGCACGGCGCACGTTCATGATGCTGGGATCGTTCATCTCCGCCAGGCTGGTGTCCGCGCTTTTCAGCAGCGCTGCCGCGGTGGTGACGTCCTGATCACTCCACAGTTTGCGACCCGCCAGTTTGACGAGGTAGTCGGCCTGCGCCAGCAGCCAGGTGCGGGTATCGTTGCCGGAAATAGTGGCCACTTTTTCACGCAGCTTTTCCAGCTCTTTCGCGCTGTTATCCTGCTGGCTGCGCGCTTCCTGCAGCGCGGTGTTGGCATCCGCCAGCTGCTGCGAGAGCTGTTGTTTATCGCTGCCCAGTTGCTGCTGCAGGGCGCTCAGCTGCTCGCTCAGGTTCTGGTTAGTCTGAGCCTGTAAGTCGGCCTGGTGTTTCCCATTCAGGTAAAGTCCCGCGCCAATCGCCAGTGCAATGACAATTGCCACCGCGCTCAGCACCTTGCCGTCGCTCTTTTTCGCGCGAGGCGGCTGGCTGGCTGGCGTCGGGGAAGTGTCCGCAGGGGTGGTTTCTTCAACCATGGCGGAGGAGTCTTTTTGTTCCGTCATTGTGGCTCATCCCAATGTTAAGTTCAGCGTAACGCACGCAGCAGCGCGTCGTTATCCGCACCATCGGCTACCTCAATCTCCTGCCAGCCTAATTCGGCGGCCTGGGTAGCCAAACGTTCACTGACGACCAGCAGTCGACAGTGCAGCAGCCATTCCCGCCGATCGATTGGCGGAAACAGCGCAAACAGTTGTTGTAACATTTCACCGCTGGTCACCACCAGCGTGGTAATACCGCGATCGCGCCAGCGACGGCCTTCAATCGCGCCGTCGTACTGCTTTTCACAGCGCTGATAGCACTCACAGTATTGCACGTCCGCGCCGCGGGCGATCAGCGTCTCCGCCAGCAGTTCACGACCCGGACTGCCACGCAGAATCAGCGCACGCTTGCCGCTGACCTGCTGCAGGCGATTCAGCCGCACCAGCTCTTCGCTGGTTTCCCGCGCATGCGGATAGTCAACTTTCAGATTACTGACGGTGTGCAGCGCCAGCGCGGTGCTGCGACCAATGGCATAATAGTCGAGAAATGCCGGCCACGCGCTGCGCTGCTGCTGTAAAGCGGGCTGGGCAAAGTGCACCACCTGCTGCGACAGCAGAAATACCAGGTCACCGGGCTGCAGGGCGGCCAGCTTCAGCGGCAGTTGGGGGAGATCGCGACCCGGCGTGAATTCAATCAGCGGAAACGACCACGCCAGTTTGCCCTGGCTGCGCAGGCGCGCAACCAGTTCGCTGGCGGCGGGTTCCGGACGGGTCACGAGGATAGTCATGCGGGCGGCTGTCCCTGATAAACTTCACGCAGAATGTCACGCGCACCGCCGTCCAGCAGCTCTTCGGCCAGTGAGATCCCCATCTGTTCGGCGTGTTCACGCGGGCCGCGGCGTTCACCCACCACCATCTGGCTGCCATCCGGCGCACCGACCAGGCCGCGCAGCCACAGCTGATCGTCTTCCAGCACGGCAAAACTGCCGATCGGCACCTGACAGCCGCCTTCGAGACGGGTATTCATGGCGCGCTCGGCGCGCACGCAGACGGCTGTGTCGCTGTGGTTTAGCGCCTGCAGCAGCGTAATTAACGGCTGATCGTCGAGGCGGCACTCAATGCCGACCGCGCCCTGGCCCACCGCCGGCAGGGAAAACTCCGCCGGCAGCGCCTGGCGAATGCGATCTTCCAGTCCAAGGCGTTTCAGCCCGGCGGCAGCAAGAATGATGGCGTCATACTCGCCAGCGTCCAGTTTGCTGAGACGCGTACCGACGTTACCGCGCAGCGAGCGAATCACCAGGTCCGGGCGCCGTGCGCTAATCTGGCACTGGCGACGCAGGCTGGACGTGCCGACCACCGCGCCCTGCGGCAGCGCGTCGATCGAGGAATAATGATTCGAGACGAACGCGTCGCGCGGATCCTCGCGCTCGCAGATGGTCACCAGTCCCAGACCGTCGGGAAAATCGACCGGCACATCTTTCATGGAGTGCACCGCCATATCGGCACGGTTTTCCAGCATCGCCAGCTCAAGCTCTTTGACAAACAGTCCCTTGCCACCCACTTTCGCCAGCGGCGTATCAAGGATGACATCACCTTTGGTGACCATCGGCACCAGCTCAACCTGCAAGCCGGGATGCGCAGCCATCAGGCGCTGTTGGACATATTGTGCCTGCCACAAGGCAAGCGGGCTTTGCCTGGTAGCAATTCTGAAAATTTTGTTTAACATGCTGTTAACCATTTTGATCGTTCATCGATTATCCTATCATTGATAGGGGAATGCTGTCAGTTTCAACGGATTGACCAGGCTGCAATCTCAGACCGGAGCCCGCTTTTTACGGCGTCAGATTCTGAGGCTGGAGTCCGAAAATGCAGGGCTACGTTTGGAACGTGCTAAACTGTCAGGTAGCGCAACTTTCTTTACGGTCAATCTTCCAGGTGTTAGATTGATCACGTTTCCAGCAATAATTTGCCCGACATCTTTATTATTAAGCGGCAGATTTTGGAAACAGGGTGCTTAACACTGGGACAATCAGGCGAAACGTCTTGTACCTCTACATTGAGACACTGAAACAGAGACTGGATGCGATTAACCAGCTGCGTGTAGATCGCGCACTGGCTGCCATGGGACCTGCTTTCCAGCACGTCTACAGTCTGCTGCCAACATTACTGCATTATCATCATCCGCTGATGCCGGGTTACCTTGAAGGTAGCGTTCCCCATGGCGTCAGCTTCTTTGCGCCTGATGAAAACCAGCAGGAGCTGCTGCAACAGTTAGCGGGTGACCATCCGCTCGAACTCAGCAGCGCGGTGAAGGGCGAACTGCCTATCACCGGCATCTACTCAATGGGCAGCACCTCGTCCGTCGGCCAGAACAGCGTCTCCGATCTCGACATCTGGGTATGCCATCAGTCATGGCTGGATAACGAAGAGCGTCTCAATCTGCAGCGCAAGTGTACGCTCCTGCAAAAATGGTGTGTGTCGCTGGGTGTGGAAGTCAGCTTCTTCCTGATTGACGAAAACCGCTTCCGCCATAATGAAAGCGGCAGCCTCGGCGGTGAGGACTGCGGTTCTACCCAACACATTTTACTGCTGGATGAGTTCTACCGTACCGCCGTGCGCATGGCGGGCAAACGTATTCTGTGGAACATGGTGCCTGGCGAAGAAGAACATCACTACGATGATTATGTGATGTCGCTCTATTCACAGGGCGTGCTGACGCCGAATGAGTGGCTGGATCTCGGCGGTCTCGGCACGCTGTCGGCGGAAGAGTATTTCGGTGCCAGCCTGTGGCAGCTGTATAAAAGTATCGATTCGCCGTACAAAGCGGTGCTGAAAACCCTGCTGCTGGAAGCTTACAGCTGGGAATACCCTAACACGCAGCTGCTGGCGATGGATATCAAACAGCGACTGCACGATGGCGAAATTGTCTGCTTCGGTCTCGATCCCTACTGCATGATGCTGGAGCGCGTGACGCGCTATCTGACCAGCGTCGATGACACCGCGCGCCTTGATTTGGTGCGCCGCTGTTTTTACCTCAAAGTGTGCGAAAAACTCTCCAGCGAGGAGCAGCATCCGCGCGCGGGCTGGCGGCGTGAAATTCTGTCGCAGCTGGTGAAAGAGTGGGGCTGGGACGATGAGAAGCTGGCGGTGCTGGATAATCGCGCGCAGTGGAAAATCGAACGGGTGCGCGAGGCGCACAACGAGCTGCTGGATGCGATGATGCAGAGCTATCGCAACCTGATCCGTTTTGCCCGTCGCAACAATTTAAGCGTCAGCGCCAGCCCGCAGGACATCGGCGTGCTGACGCGTAAATTGTACGCCGCGTTTGAAGCGCTGCCGGGCAAAGTCACGCTGGTGAACCCGCAAATCTCGCCCGATCTGTCGGAAGAGAACCTGACCTTTATTCATGTGCCGGCCGGGCGCGCCAACCGTGCCGGCTGGTATCTGTATAACCAGTCGCCGGACATGAGTTCAATCATCAGCCATCAGCCGCTGGAATATAACCGCTATCTCAACAAGTTAGTGGCATGGGCGTGGTTCAACGGACTGCTGACGCGCAAAACCCGTCTGCACATTAAGGGCAACGAGTTCTGCGATCTGCCGCGCCTGCAGGAGCTGGTCAACGATGTCTCCAGCCACTTCCCGCTGCGTCTGCCGGCGCCGACGCCGAAAGCGCTCTACAGCCCGTGCGAAATCCGGCATCTGGCGATCATCGTTAACCTCGAACACGATCCGACCTCAGCGTTCCGCAATCAGGTGGTGCACTTCGACTTCCGCAAGCTGGATGTATTTAGCTTTGGTCAGCAGCAGCAGTGCCTGATCGGCAGCATCGATCTGCTGTACCGCAACTCATGGAACGAAGTGCGTACGCTGCACTTCAGTGGCGAGCAGGCGATGATTGAAGCGCTGAAAACTATCCTGGGCAAAATGCATCAGGACGCCGCACCGCCGGACACGGTAGAAGTATTCTGCTACAGCCAGCATCTGCGCGGCCTGATTCGTACCCGCGTGCAGCAGCTGGTGTCGGAATGCATTGAGCTGCGCCTGTCGAGCACGCGTCAGGAGCCGGGCCGCTTTAAAGCGCTGCGCATGGCCGGTCAGACCTGGGGTCTGTTTTTCGAGCGCATGAGCGTCTCGGTGCAGAAGCTGGAAAACGCAGTCGAATTTTACGGCGCGATTTCCAACAACAAGCTGCACGGTTTGTCGATCAAAGTTGAATCGAACCAGACGCCGCTGCCACCGGTGGTCAACGGCTACGCCAGCGAAGGCATCATTCAGTTCTTCTTTGAAGACACCAGTGACGATCGCGGCTTCAACATCTATATCCTCGATGAAAGCAACCGGGTGGAGGTGTATCACCATTGCGAAGGCAGCAAAGAGGAGCTGGTGCGTGACGTCAGCCGCTTCTATTCGTCGTCGCACGATCGCTTTACCTACGGCTCGAGCTTTATCAATTTCAACCTGCCGCAGTTCTATCAGATTGTGCACGCCGGCGATCGCTTCCAGGTGATTCCGTTCCGCAGCCAGACGCTGACGCAGCTGTGCGCCACCCAGCCGGACAACGACAACGGCGACTTCCAGCCGCGCTACCAGATGCACTAAAGCCGCTGCGCTGTACGCAGTGGCCTGCCCCCGTTTCTGAACCTTCTGCCGGATATTTCCTGTTGCTTTTACAACGTCAACTGCGATGATAAGCAGCTGGGATTTGGATAAAAAGAGCAGACAGAATGATACGAGTGATGAGCCAGCTGGGTATGGCGCTGGCACTGGTCAGCCTGGTAGGCTGTGGCCTGAAAGGACCGCTGTATTTCCCGCCCAACGATCGGCCGCAACAGAAAAATCAGCCGGTGACTGAGCAGCAGCAGAAAGCGGCACAGGATGCGGATACCAGCGGCCTGGTCACCAGCAAACCGGCTGGCGTGCAGGCGAATTAAACCCGATGAGTCATCCGGCGGAGCAGAAAATGCAGTTCTCGAAAATGCACGGTCTCGGTAACGACTTTATGGTCGTCGATGCCGTGACGCAAAACGTCTTTTTTTCGCCGGAACTGATTCGCCGCCTGGCGGATCGGCATCTGGGGATCGGCTTCGATCAGTTGCTGATCGTCGAGCCACCTTACGATCCGGATCTCGATTTCCACTACCGCATCTTCAACGCTGACGGCAGCGAAGTGGCACAGTGCGGCAACGGCGCGCGCTGTTTTGCCCGCTTTGTTCGCCTCAAAGGGCTGACCAATAAAAGCGACATTCGCGTCAGCACCCAGACCGGCCGCATGGTACTGAGCGTCACCAGCGATGAGCTGGTACGCGTTAACATGGGCGAGCCCAACTTTGACCCGCAGCAGGTGCCGCTGCGCGCTAACAAGGCGGAAAACCTCTATCTGCAGCGCGTGGCCGAGCAGACCGTGATGTTTGGCGCGGTATCAATGGGCAATCCACACTGCGTGATCCAGGTTGAAAGCGTGAAAACCGCCGCGGTGGAGACGCTCGGTCCGGCACTGGAGAGCCATGAGCGCTTTCCCGAGCGCGTGAACGTCGGCTTTATGGAAGTGGTCAATCCGGAACACATCCGTCTGCGCGTGTATGAACGCGGCGCGGGCGAAACCCAGGCGTGCGGCAGCGGCGCCTGCGCCGCAGTGGCCTGCGGCATTCAGCAGGGCATTCTGGCGGAGAAAGTGCGCGTCGATCTGCCCGGCGGCACGCTGCATATCGCCTGGAAAGGGGCCGGTCAGCCGCTGTTTATGACCGGGCCAGCCACACACGTCTATGATGGGTTTATTCATCTATGAAAAATATCGAAGAGCAGACCGACAGCGCGGTTTTGCTGGACGATCAGGCGGTGAGCGCCTGGCTGCGTCACAACCCCGATTTCTTTATTCGCAATGCGCGCCAGGTTGAGCAAATGATGGTGCCGCATCCGGTGCGCGGCAGCGTATCGCTGGTGGAGTGGCATATGGCGCGTCAGCGCAACCACATCCAGCAGCTGGAAGAGGAGATTACGCTGCTGATGGAGCAGGCAACCGCCAATCATCAGCTGTTCGATCGCCTGCTGGCGTTGCAGAGCCATCTCGCGGCCGCCGATAGCCTGCAGGAGATGCTGACGCGCCTGCATCGCTGGGCGCGCGAGCTTGGCCTGGCGGGCGCCAATGTGCGGCTGTTCAGCGACCGCTGGCGCATCGGCGCACCCTCCGATTTCACCCAGCTTGGTCTGTCACGCCAGGCGTTTGAGCCGCTGCGCATCCAGCGCTTTGGTCAGCAGCATCACTACCTTGGCAGTCTGAACGGACCGGAGCTGCTGCTGCTGCTGCCGCAGGCAAAAGCCGTCGGATCGGTGGCGATGTCGCTGATGGGCGAGCAGGGCGATCTCGGCGTACTGATCTTCAGCAGCCGCGACAACCAGCACTATCAGGCGGGCATGGGCACGCTGCTGCTGCAGCATCTGGCACAAATGCTGCCCGACCTGCTGTCTCGCTGGGTTGAGCGCGCATGAGCAGCGCCAGCCCGCTGTTGCCGGCCGTTGAGGGCTTTCTGCGCTATCTGAAAGTCGAACGCCAGCTCAGCCCGCTGACGCAAAAAAATTACCAGCGCCAGCTGCAGGCGCTTATCGCCATGGCGGATGACATGCACATTACCGCCTGGTCGCAGCTGGAACCGGCACAGGTACGCAGTCTGGCGGCGCGCAGCCGGCGCGGCGGTCTCGGTGCCAGTAGCCTGGCCCTGCGCATGTCGGCGCTGCGCAGCTTTCTCGACTGGCAGGTCAGCCAGGGCATGCTGAGCGCCAATCCGGCGAAAGGCATCGCCACGCCGCGCAACGCACGGCATCTGCCAAAAAATATGGATGTCGACGAAGTCAGCCAGCTGCTGGAGATCGACCTCGACGATCCGCTGGCGGTGCGCGACCGCGCCATGCTGGAAACCATGTACGGCGGTGGTTTACGTCTCGCTGAGCTGGTGGGCATCGACTGTCGTCATCTGGACCTGGAGAGCGGTGAAGTCTGGGTGCGCGGTAAAGGCAGCAAAGAGCGCCGCGTGCCGATTGGCGGCACCGCCGTCACCTGGCTGCAGCACTGGCTGCCGCTACGCAACAGCTTCGCGCCGCAGGATGATGCAGTTTTTGTGTCGACGCGCGGCAGCCGTATTTCGGCGCGCAATGTGCAGAAACGCTTCGCCGAATGGGGCATTAAGCAGGGCGTCGCCAGCCATATCCACCCGCATAAGCTGCGCCACTCGTTTGCTACCCATCTGCTGGAATCGAGCGGCGATCTGCGCGCGGTGCAGGAGCTGCTCGGCCACGCCAACCTCTCGACCACGCAAATCTATACCCACCTGGATTTCCAGCATCTGGCGTCGGTATACGATGCGGCACACCCGCGTGCCAAACGAGGAAAGTCTGAATGAAGTTTTATCGCCCGCTGGGCCCGATCAAAGCCATCACCTTTGATCTCGACGATACGCTGTATGACAACTATCCGGTGATCCGTAAAACCACGGCGGAATCGCACGCTGCACTGCAGGCGTATCACCCGGCGCTGCGCGAGTTTACGCCGGAAGATTATCAGGCGCTGCGCGATGAACTGCTGCGGCGTGAGCCGGAAATTTATCACGATGTCTCTGAGTGGCGTCGCCGCTCGGTAGAGCTGGCGCTGCTCAACGCCGGACTGCCGGCCGCGCAAGCCAGCGCAGGTGCCCGGGACGTGATGAGCGTGTTTCACCAGTGGCGCAGTGCGGTGGAGATGCCAGAAGAGACGCATCAGACGCTGACCTGGCTCGGCGAGCGCGTGCCGCTGGTGGCGATCACCAATGGCAACGCCGACCCGCAAAAGCTCGGCATTGATCACTACTTCCAGTTCGCGCTGCGCGCCGGTCCGCACGGCCGCGCCAAGCCGTGGCAGGATATGTACCATCTGGCCGCCGAACGGTTGGGCATTGCGCCGCAGCATATTCTGCACGTCGGCGATGACCTGACCACCGACGTCGCCGGTGCGCTGCGCGCCGGTCTGCAGGCGTGCTGGATCAACCTGCGTGACGGCAATCTGATGAAGATTGATGACGCGCGCCTGCTGCCACACGTGGAAATTCATCAGTTGGCATCGCTGACCTCGCTGCTATAATGGCTGTAAATTTATCCAGTCGTATTCTGTATTCTGCAACGCGTGGCCGTGCAGGCTGTGTGTCACCAGCCTGATCGCTTAGCTGATTACGCCCTCGCAGATATCTGCCCTTGCCGCCTGGCGGCAACGCGAACGGTGCAGGATACGCATCCTACTTGCTTAAAACGGTGCTTATGGACGTTTCCGATCTGCTTAACGGCTTGAATGACAAACAGCGCGAAGCGGTCGCCGCGCCGCGCAGCAATCTGCTGGTGCTGGCCGGAGCAGGCAGCGGTAAAACCCGCGTGCTGGTGCATCGCATCGCCTGGCTGTTGTCGGTAGAGAACTGCTCGCCTTACTCAATCATGGCGGTGACCTTCACCAACAAGGCGGCGGCGGAGATGCGCCACCGTATCGACCAGCTGATCGGTACCAGCCAGGGCGGCATGTGGATTGGTACCTTCCACGGCCTGGCGCACCGTTTACTGCGCGCGCACCACCTGGATGCCGGGCTGCCGCAGGATTTCCAGATCCTCGACAGCGAAGATCAGCTGCGTCTGCTCAAGCGCCTGATCAAAGCCATGAACCTCGACGAGAAACAGTGGCCGGCGCGTCAGGGCATGTGGTACATCAACGGCAAAAAGGACGAAGGGCTGCGGCCTAAGCACATTGAAAGCTACGGCAATCCGGTGGAGCAGACGTGGCTGCGTATCTATCAGGCGTACCAGGAAGCCTGCGATCGCGCCGGGCTGGTCGACTTCGCCGAACTGCTGCTGCGGGCGCATGAGCTGTGGCTCAACAAGCCGCAGATTCTCAATCACTACCGCGAGCGCTTCAGCAATATTCTGGTGGACGAATTCCAGGACACCAACAACATTCAGTACGCGTGGATTCGCATGCTGGCTGGCGACAGCGGCCGGGTCATCATCGTTGGCGATGACGATCAGTCCATTTACGGCTGGCGCGGCGCGCAGGTAGAGAACATCCAGCGTTTCCTGCAGGATTTCCCAGGCGCGGAAACCATCCGTCTTGAACAGAACTATCGCTCCACCAATAACATTCTGAAAGCAGCCAACGCCCTGATTGCCAACAACAATGGCCGTCTGGGGAAAGAGCTGTGGACCGACGGCAGCGACGGCGAAAAGATTTCGCTGTATTGCGCGTTCAACGAGCTGGATGAAGCGCGTTTTGTCGTCAATCGCATCAAAACCTGGCATGAAAACGGCAACGCGCTGCAGGATTGCGCCATTCTCTACCGCAGCAACGCCCAGTCGCGCGTGCTGGAAGAGGCGCTGCTGCAGGGCAGTATGCCGTACCGCATTTACGGCGGCATGCGCTTCTTCGAGCGCCAGGAGATCAAAGATGCGCTGGCCTATCTGCGGCTGCTGGCCAACCGCAACGACGATGCGGCATTCGAGCGCGTGGTCAACACGCCGGTGCGCGGCGTTGGCGATCGCACGCTCGATGTGGTGCGCCAGACCGCGCGTGAGCAGCAGCTGACGCTGTGGCAGGCCACGCGCGCACTGCTGCAATCCAAAGCGCTGGCTGGCCGTGCTGCCTCAGCACTGCAGCGCTTCTGCGAGCTGGTGGATGCGCTGGCGACGGAAACCGCTGAGCTGCCGCTGCACGTACAGACCGATCGGGTGATTAAAGACTCCGGTCTGTGGCTGATGTACGAGCAGGAAAAGGGCGAAAAAGGCCAGGCGCGTATCGAAAACTTAGAGGAACTGGTCACTGCCACGCGCCAGTTCAGCTATCAGGACGAAGACGAAGATCTGATGCCGCTGCAGGCGTTTCTGTCGCACGCGGCGCTGGAAGCTGGCGAAGGCCAGGCGGACAAGTGGCAGGATGCAGTGCAGCTGATGACGCTGCACTCGGCGAAAGGGCTGGAGTTCAGCCAGGTGTTTATCGTCGGCATGGAAGAGGGCATGTTCCCGAGCCAGATGTCGCTGGACGAAGGCGGCCGGCTGGAGGAGGAGCGTCGCCTGGCGTATGTCGGCGTGACGCGTGCGATGGAGAAGCTGACGCTCACCTACGCCGAAACCCGCCGCCTTTATGGTAAGGAAGTGTATCACCGGCCATCGCGTTTCATTGGTGAACTGCCGGAAGAGTGCGTGGAAGAGGTGCGGCTGCGCGCCAGCGTGAGCCGGCCGGTGAGTCATCAGCGCATGGGCACACCAGTGGCGAAGAGCGACAGCGGCTTCGCGCTCGGGCAGCGCGTGCGCCACGCTAAGTTCGGCGAAGGCACCATTATCAATCTGGAAGGCAGCGGCGAGCACAGCCGTCTGCAGGTGGCCTTCCAGGGCCAGGGCATCAAGTGGCTGGTGGCGGCTTACGCCCGGCTGGAAACCGTGTAGCGCGGTTGCGCTACCTTGACGACTTTTTCGTCTCAGCGTAACATGCGCGCACTATTATCATGAGAGGACAATGCCTTGGACGCGCCCAGTCGATGCTGGCTCTATACCCTGGTTAACAGGGACAATTTCTAAGGCTACCTCTTTAACGCGGGTAGCCTTAGCGGTTATCAGCGACCTCCCTTTTTGATCCCGTCGCACGAGTCAGCACTGATTTACCCTTGAAGCGAAAGTTTCCGCGTTCAGGCTTTGCCGTGCCCGTGGTGCCAGCAGCACTGCGGTTCACCGCCTTGTCCCATGTCGTCTGCAATGGGGAGTATTGCTATGCTGAGCGCATTTAAACTGGAGCGCGATCGCCTGACGCGCATCGAGCTGGAAGACAACAACGACAAACTCAATACCTCGGTGTGGGTCGATCTGATCGAGCCGGACGACAGCGAGCGTGAGCGCGTGCAGTCGGAACTGGGGCAGAGCCTGGCAACGCGCCCCGAGCTGGAGGACATTGAGGCCTCGGCGCGTTTCTTCGAGGACGAAGACGGCCTGCACATCCACTCCTTTTTCTTTTTTGAAGATGCTGAAGATCACGCCGGCAACTCCACCGTGGCGTTTACCATCCGCGAAGATCGTCTGTACACGCTGCGCGAGCGTGAGCTGCCGGCGTTCCGCCTGTACCGCATGCGCGCGCGCAATCAGCAGCTGACCGACGGCAACGCCTACGAGCTGCTGCTCGATCTGTTCGAAACCAAAATCGAGCAGCTGGCGGATGAGATCGAGAACATCTATAGCGCGCTGGAAAAACTCAGCCGCGTGATCATGGAAGGGCAGCAGGGCGAAGAGTACGACGACGCGCTGTCGCGCCTGGCGGAGCTGGAAGATATCGGCTGGAAAGTGCGTCTGTGCCTGATGGATACCCAGCGTGCGCTGAACTTCCTGGTGCGTAAAGCGCGGCTGCCGGGCAATCAGCTGGAGCAGGCGCGCGAGATCCTGCGCGACATCGAATCGCTGCTGCCGCACAACGAATCACTGTTCCAGAAGGTTAACTTCCTGATGCAGGCGGCGATGGGCTTTATTAACATCGAGCAGAACCGCATCATCAAAATCTTCTCGGTGGTGTCCGTGGTGTTCCTGCCGCCGACGCTGGTGGCCTCCAGCTACGGTATGAACTTTGAGTTTATGCCGGAGCTGAAGTGGAGCTTTGGTTATCCCGGTGCGATTGGCCTGATGATTCTCGCCGGGCTGGCGCCGTATCTCTATTTCAAACGGAAGAACTGGCTGTAAGTTTACCTGGTGCGCATTAATGCGCA